>NZ_JACASN010000006.1:0-137344 GCF_013390985.1 Acinetobacter sp. Swhac1
AGCGCAAGGTCATAAAGATCCCCTGCTTTCTCCCGTAGGACGTATGCGGTATTAGCATCCCTTTCGGAATGTTGTCCCCCACTAATAGGCAGATTCCTAAGCATTACTCACCCGTCCGCCGCTAGCTCAGTTACCGAAGCAACCTCGCCCGCTCGACTTGCATGTGTTAAGCCTGCCGCCAGCGTTCAATCTGAGCCATGATCAAACTCTTCAGTTAAAATCATTTTGAAGCTTTAATCTAAACTTCCAAATCTGGCTCATCAATTTTCTGACTTAAATTTCGCTCAAATAAACTTCGAGTAATTTAAACCAATCAATCAATGAAATATTTTCGATCGATCAATCAGTAAAAATCCACACAAGTTGTTCTTCATAATCTCTTAATGATCTTCTCGATGCTTCGTCAGCATCAAGCTAGGTCGGCTATATTACGCTTTATTTCTAAAGTGTCAACTGGTAATTTAAATTATTTTAAACTTTCTTTCTAAAACCCAACTCAATCATTCTTAACCAAGTCATTGTTTTATCAGAAGTTTTAATCTTCATCACCGCCGATGGATGTGCATTATAGGGCAAATATTTCGCCTTGCAACCCCTCTTTTTAAGTTTTATCAGTTTTTTAATCCAAACGGTTAATTATTCAGCAAAATACTTCACTTTTCCACAAAATACTGTTTATTTCTTTTTCTTGATCATAAAAGGTTCAGGATTCATAACTACATCTGGCATTTTTTCTGGCTGATCATGTTCCTGCCATTTCAGTGCGCGGCAGTCGATATATTCACAATAGCCTCCTTCTCCTTGTTGTTGATCTCCATTTATAGCCAACTGATATTGAAAACTTCCGACATAACCTGCTGCAGCCCCAAATTTAAAATCACCACGACTCTGCGCCTGTAAATGAATTGAGGTGCCATCTTCATCTTGATAACGCCATTCAAACTCACGTGGCAAATACATACACTGACCTGTTGGCGTTTTTACTTTTGGATAAACCCGTTGAATATTAAATTGTACTTGCCCATCAAATACCCGAGTTTGCTCCGTGTTCGCATTTCGCAGATAGATTCGAGATTGTAAAATTCGATTCAACACATCACGACTTTGTAGCAATATCATTTGTTGCTGATGATTCAGATTAATCACTTGATAGCAAAAAAATGCCACAGCGAAATAAGGAAACTGGATTGAGCGGGCAAACTCAAAACTACCCAATTGCTCAATCTGAAAATGCTGATCTTTATAGCGTACACTTCCCTGACACTGACACAGCAAAGACCAATGTTCTGCCAAATTCATTCGCAATTTAGTGAAATATGAAATTGTAGAGCTTGTGGTGATCTTTAAATCAAAGCTAAGTTCGCTATCTTCACGTTGAATATGAAATTGCGGAAAGTGTCCAGTAATGCGCTCTTTATTGGCAAACTGAAAATACTCTGCAGTAAATACGCAATCATGTTGTATTGAATAATGATTGGACTGCCCCACCATGTGTGGGCTGCTACTACAAAGAATACTGGCTGTGTCTAAAGCTGAGGTTGTAATCACATTTTCAGGGCGCAGCATTGCGGTATTTAGGCTGCCCAATAAACCAATAAAGTTGAGATAATGTAAGGGTGCAGGCAAATTAGGAAGAATTAAGCCCTGATAGATAAATTTATAATGATGTTTTGGGGCGTGATAAGGCAGTTTGGCGGTTGCCGCAGGAGTTTGATTGAGTTGTTTGGAACGATCGAGAAAATCTTGAAACAGCTGCATATCAAACTCCTTGTGAGTTGATGCTTTTATGAAAGCTTAATTAACTCACTGCATTTTTTCTTGCCATAAAAGTGGTCACAAAACCTGAAAGTGCATAAATAATTGAAATCACTAAAATTCCAACAGGAATATTATAAGTCATGGCTGCAAGGATAAATACTGCGATTGGCAATACAAAAAACGGCACACGCTTACGATCAAAGGTTTTAAATGAATAATATTTAATATTGGAAATCATCAACAATCCTACTGCAATAATAATCACAGCATTGAGGATTTGTAGACCAATTTCACGAATATCATACAGTTCAGGAAAATCCCGTCCTACCCAAACCAGCGACACGATAATCAGCGCAGCCAAAGGACTTGCAACACCAATAAAGTAGCGTTTATCGACCACACCAATTTGCACATTAAAACGCGCCAAACGGAATGCGGCACAAGCCGTATAAACAAAGCAAGCCGCCAAGCCGATACGACCTAAATCATGCAAACTCCAGCTATACATAAGAATGGCAGGTGCAACACCAAAGGCGAGCATATCGGATAATGAATCAAACTGTTCGCCAAATGGACTTTGCGCACCAATCGCACGTGCCACACGACCATCTAAACCATCAAACAATGCTGCTAGAAAAATGGCATAAATCGCTTGGCTAAATTCGCCATTCATACTGGCAATAATGGAGTAAAAACCCGACAGCAAGGCTGCCGTGGTAATCAGGTTTGGCCACAGATAGATACCACGACGTTTCACCTTTTGCCCTTCACGGGTATGTTCTTCTTCCACCACTTCAAATGTAATTCCGTCATGCTCAAGATCACGGGAACTATATTCTCCTTCGGGTTTGGATGTGTTTGTCATTATTTTGTGTCCTAACTGTAACCTGAACGTCTATTTAAATTTTTTATTCGCCAACTAACCAACGCACTGCAGCATGTCCACCATGTTCTTGCATACGCAAGTGCGGGAACAACCATTGCAGGGCTTCATCTGCATCTTCAGAGAATTTCCATGGTGGATTAATCACCAATAAACCACAACCGTTTAAGCCCACAGGAGTATCGTCAGGCCACACACAAATTTCACAAATGAGTTGACGGCGAATCCCTGTTTTAAACATTTTCTTTTCAAAACGTTCAATCATGGCGCGGTCTTTAATTGGATACCACACCGCAAATACGCCTGTTGGCCATTTTTTATGTGCAGCTGCCAATAATTCAACCAACTGAGGGAAATCTTTACGTTCCAATTCATACGGTGGATCAATCATCACCAAACCGCGTTTTTCTTTTGGTGGAATGACGCCCAATAAACCTTCGTAAGCATCACGCTCATGTAAACCTGCGCGTTTGTCACGAATGTTATGACGCAATTGCTGGAATACATCGCGCTGCATTTCAAAAATAGTTGCTTTGTCGATGTCACGCATAGCTTGTAAAGCAAACCATGGCGAACCGGGATATGCACCTTGCCCATCCGTTTCACGCATTGCTTCAACCAGTTTTAAATACTGCTGTACGCCTTCTGGTGCCTGACGTTTGATTGAATCATCTAGTTTCACTAAACGATGAATACCATTTAAAAATTCGCCCGATTTTTGTGCAGGTGCTAAAGATAAGTCATATTTACCCGCACCGCCATGTGTATCGACATAGCGATAAGGTTTATCTTTGGCATTTAAACGTGTCAAAATTTGCAGCAATAAAACATGCTTCATGACATCGGCAAAGTTGCCCGCATGGAAATGGTGACGATAATTCATGTTTGGTTCATTCCTAAAATCAACCGACATTTTAGCATGAAAAAAAGTTTCATTCAGGAGCTTGTATTCCTCTAAAATAATCAGCTTGTCTTGCATTTTGTCTGAGTATCTATTTTATGGACGCCACACTGCTTCCAAAATCTTGGAATATTGATCAAATTCTTGAAGATTTAGATCTGCATGGTTTTGCCATGTTGGATGATGCCTATTCACCTGAATATCAACAACAAGTTCTAGCAGAGTGTAGTCAAAATTTAGATCAATTTCGTGAAGCAGCCATACAAAATGGTGTGGTCAGCAAAATTCGCAGTGATCATATTTTATGGATTCACGAAGATTTAAGCATTGCACAACAACATACCCAAACTCTTTTGGCTTTGGCCGAACAATTCAATCAGGCATTTTATTTAGGGATTCGTGAGGTCGAAGCGCATTTTGCCAGTTATCAAGCAGGTTCTTTTTATGCCTTGCACCGCGATAACCCACAACAAAAAAATGATCGGGTGATTTCTGCAGTCTATTATTTACATCCTGAGTGGCAGACAGATTGGGGTGGACAACTACGCTTACAAGACAAACATGGAGCATGGCAGATTATAGAACCACGCCCAAATCGGATTGCAATTTTCCAAAGTGATTTATTGCATGAAGTTTTACCTGCAACACAGCAACGTCTTTCCATTACCGCATGGCTCCGCAGCGTCAATCAACTTTGGTAAAGATAGACCGCATTTTTCAGATTATTGGCTTTAAAACTGTAAATTTGCCCCGATGTAGAGCAAATATTGCTATCAGGAATTCACCCATGCGCAACTCGACTCAACAGATTATTCAACGTATTGGGGAAACTGACCAACTTTTTTTACAAGGCAATACGCCTGAATTGGCATTAGAACGTGCCGATTTACGCTTACAATTGGTGAGTTTGAGCGAGTTACGCCAAGAACAGATTTACTTTTTGCAAGAAGCCATTGTGCTGTTGGAACAGGGTCGGATTGAATTTGAAGAAATGCCGTTGACGCTATATATCAACTTGTCTTTGCATTTAGCCAAAGCCTATATGATGTATTTTGAGCTGACCCGCGATGCAAAATACGCCTTAATTACCCAACAAATTTTAAAAGCCATGACTCATTATGTACATGGAGATATTTTCTTTTTCTTGGCTTATGCCAGCGCCAGTAAAAATGAAAGCGCACTGTGTCGCCACTGGTTAGGTAAGTACAGTAAAACTGCCGAATTTGATTTGGAACTCTTACAAATTCACCCTGCTTTTAACGCCTATCAAACCGAAGTCTGGTTTAAACAAATTCTCAAAAGCAGAATGCATTAAAAAAACGCCTCAGAACGTTCTGAGGCGTTTTTTTATACTAAAAATATTAAAAATGATAATGACTTGAACCTAAACAGCTTGTAAACGATAAGCATCTAAATGTAATTGTTGATTGAATTCATCAATCCAAATGGCCCAATCATCGTCTTGTACCAAATGACTGATTAAAAATTCACGTTGTGATTTATTCCAAAACGGCGCTTCATGTAAATTAATATGTGCAGGTAATTGATGCGTACGTACATACAATTCAATGGCTGCAGGGCTGCTGGCTAAACCGAGTTGGCTGAATAACATGGCTAATGATGGAGTATTTTGCATGAGCACCTTGCCCCCTTTTATTAGTTTCGTTGTAATTCCTTATTCAACCAACTTATAACAATTTGTATAAAAAACCCAGTCTTCCGACTGGGTTTGTTGTATCTTTTTGTGAGCACGCAGTTTACTGGCTCTTTTTAGATGAAAAGTATTTGATTTAACTTAAAAACTTTTAACTTAAATACCGATTAAACACTCGGATGTTGATCACTATGTAATTGCTCATTTAAGGTTTCAATCACAATGGCCCAGTCATCATCTTTTTTCCAATGGCTTTGTAGAAATTGACGCTGACCCTCTGTCCAAAATTCAGCACAGTGTAATTTGGTTTCTGCGGGCAATTGATGTTCACGAATAAATTGATCAATTGCAGCATCATCTGCATCTAGACCCAATTGTTGAAATAGCAGTTCTAAAGTTGGTTGTTGATCAAACATGACATCCTCCTTTAACTCTTTCTGTAATTAAGATGACTGTAACTCGCTTTATAAAAGCATTCAGCAGCAGCCGAGTTGCAGCATGTTATTTTTTGTACAACACAACTGTTTCTGTGCAAGTTTCAAAGCATGCAATACAAGTAAGAATGAATCAAAAATTGTTGATAAGAATCATGTCGGATGTTTAGCTTAAAGCTGTAAAGAGACTACAAAATAAAAAAGCCAGTCAAAATTTACGCTGACTGGCTGAATAGGTTTAGTTTTGAATTTAGCAACCTGTTAATTTTTCAGGTTGTGGCTTTTCACTTGGAAAGAAAATTGGGCGCAGTTTTACACCAATCGCATTCCCCATAAAAGCAAATACCAACCACAACCAACCATGCACACTTCCTGAAGCTATACCGCTGAAGTAAGCACCGATATTACAACCGTATGCTAAACGTGCGCCATAGCCAAGTAATAGGCCACCAACAACTGCTGCAACCAGTGAGCGACGTGGAATATTAAAGTTAGGCGCAAACTTGCCTGCCAAACTCGCTGCAAGCAAAGCACCGAGCATGATGCCAAAATTCATCATCGAGGTAATGTCATGCCAAAGTGAATTGGCCAGAGCTTTAGCATTACCAGGTTGTTGCCAGTAATCCCAAGCACTCACATCCATTCCTGCAAAGGTCGCCACTTTTGCTGCCCAAACTGCAAGCGCAGAGGTTACACCCCACGGACGACCTGCCAAGGCCAAGGTAGCAAAGTTAAGCAGGGTTAAAATAATGCCGCCCCAAATCAACGGCCAAGGGCCTTTCAAGAAACGCTTCCAGCCGTGCTGCTGACTTTGTGGCTCTGCCTCTAAACTGCCATGGCGTTTCTTTTCAACCCATACTGTCACGGCTGCAATTAACGCAAAAATAACGAAACTCAACAGCAGCGCAGGAATCACCCCAAAGCTTTCTACAATAGAAATGGGTGCTAAATGTGGTAGGTTAAACCACCAATCCAAATGTGATGTTGCAATCAACGAACCTAAGCAAAAGAAGAATAAGGTCACCAACATGCGGGCACTACCACCGCCAACGGTGTACAAAGTACCTGAAGCACAACCGCCGCCCAATTGCATACCAATACCAAAAATAAAGGCACCAATCATGACTGACATGGAAACAGGATTTACATTACCTTTGACAGGATTTCCAAATAATTCACCTGCGCCTAAGGCAGGAAAAAATAGCAATACCGCCAAACCCAACATAATCATTTGGGCACGTAACCCACGCCCGCGCCCTTCTTTAATAAATACGCGCCAGCTAGAAGTAAAGCCAAAAGAAGCATGATACAAGGTCATCCCCAAAGCACCGCCAATCAAAAATAACAGCGCTTGATTCAGACCAACAATTTGATAGGCACCCAAGGTACCCACAATTAATAAGATAAAAGCCACCCAAACCGAAACATTCGATCTTTGGGAAGCAGCAACAATAACAGACATGGAAGAGAGAATTTGAAAAAGGAAACCCGCGTATTCTACGCAATTTCCCCTACGCTGTTGGGCTGACTGCTTATTTTATCGCAGATAATTCATTCTTACATTTGATAAAAAATATAAGGTAATTTGATTCATAAGTCTTATTTTTATCAGAAATATGAACATAGAAAATAAAAGGCCAGTCAATAAAATTGACTGGCCTAACTCGTAACCGAGTTTTTAATTTAATCTAGAAGATTAAATTATTTAAGCATGTCAGCAATTGCTGCGCGCTCTTCTTCAAGTTCATTTAACGTGAAGTTGATACGCTCACGGCTGAACTCGTCGATTTCAAGACCTTGAACGATTTTGTACTCGCCATTTTCGCAAGTTACAGGGAAACCGAACATTACGCCTTCAGGAATACCGTAAGAACCATCAGAAGGGATACCCATAGTTACCCATTCGCCGTTTGTGCCAAGCGCCCAATCACGCATGTGGTCAATTGCAGCGTTTGCAGCAGATGCAGCAGAAGATAAACCACGTGCTTCGATGATCGCAGCGCCACGCTTACCAACTGTAGGAAGGAATACGTCTTTGTTCCATTCAGCATCGTTGATTTTGTCTTTTAAGCTTTCTCCATTTGCAGTTGCAAAACGGTAGTCAGCATACATTGTTGGAGAGTGGTTACCCCAAACTGTCATTGTTTTGATGTCAGAAACAGCAACGCCAGCTTTTTGAGCAAGTTGAGTTAACGCGCGGTTGTGGTCAAGACGTAACATTGCTGTGAAGTTTTTCGCTGGAAGATCTGGAGCAGATTTCATTGCGATGTAAGCATTCGTGTTCGCTGGGTTACCAACAACTAGAACTTTAACATCACGGCTAGCAACTTCGTTAAGTGCTTGACCTTGACCAATAAAGATTTCACCGTTTACTTTAAGAAGGTCAGCACGCTCCATACCAGGACCACGTGGACGAGAACCAACCAATAACGCGTAGTCAGCATCTTTAAATGCCACTTTAGGATCATCAGTACCGATCATGCCAGCCAATAATGGGAAAGCACAGTCGTCAAGTTCCATCATTACGCCTTTAAGCGCAGCTTGAGCTTTCTCAAAAGGAACTTCTAATAATTGAAGGATAACTGGTTGGTCTTTACCCAACATTTCACCGCTAGCGATACGGAATAATAGGCTGTAACCAATTTGACCAGCAGCGCCAGTAACGGCAACGCGAACAGGTTGCTTCATGTAATTATCTCCAATTGAGAGGATAGTCAATGCGATTAAATAGCTGTTCTATCTAATCTTAATAATCATAAACGCGAAAGATTGTACTCCAATCATTCAGCGGATGCATGCAAAAGCGCATCAAATTCCACAAAAGTCTGATAGAAAATATGAATAAAATTTCTCAAAAAGCTTAAAATTCAGAAATTACAGTCACCTAGCAAACTAGTAAGAACCTTTAATGACAAACTGATTCGGGCAATTTGATTCAATCGCTGCACCGCACTGCTTATAGCGTCCTGCGGTGTTATAACAAATTTTGATTTCAGTTAAATAACTTTTACCCTGATGGTTAGAGCACTGAAAATGCACGCTTTTTGATGACATACCTGAATTGGACTTGAGAAACAAACTCCGTAGTTGTGACAATTGCACCGTCTGCGTGTCTTGGCCTGTCAATACCGAAGGCACGTTCATCCGATCAGCATTGTTAATGATCATACGGAAATACTGACTGGCATTCATGGGCACACAACCACCAATGGCTTGCCACAATTGTACCCGTGCTGCTTCATCAGGCATGACCCGCGCCACCACTTTGGCTTGTAAAGGTGGCAACTTTGCCGATGATTGAGTGCTACACTCGCGCGCAGCAACTTCAGGATATAAGCCTTCAATATTCAGTGAGTAGCCTTCTAAACATTTACGCTTTTTGCTTTTGCTCGAATCGATTAAACACACGGCGGGCGTCATTTGCACGGACATCACATAGCCTTGCACGGGGGCAGAAAATGTATTTTGCGTACACAAAACCAAAGCTGTACCACTCAAACCGAGCAATGTAACTTGAATTGGCTGTAAAACTGTACTCATCCACATTTTCAATGCTTCAGCCCCCTAAATTCTTATACACCCAATGACTCACGCATCTATATATCAACACGCATGATCATCTAACTGTATCACTTGTAACATTTTCCTAAGGTGTATTCCGAGATGGAATATGTTGCATACGGCTACTCATTGATTGTCCACCCTGCCCCAACAGCACACCATAGTGCGTGGCATTGGTCATGACATGCTTGACATAGTCACGTGTTTCTAACAGTGGAATACTCTCAGTATATTGGTCTGCAGCAATCGCCTGAAACTCGGGCTGCCAACGGCGTGCACGGTTCGGGCCTGCGTTGTACCCTGCTGTGGCCAGCACAGGACTATTGCTTAATTGTCGCTGAATGGTCGACAAATAAAATGTGCCATAACGAATATTGGTATTCATATCACTTAACGCGGCAGGATTATAAGTTTCACCCATTTGTCGTGCAACCAAACGTGCCGTGTCTGGCATAATTTGCATGAGTCCACCTGCGCCGACATGCGAACGTGCAGTGGTATTAAAACGGCTTTCCTGACGCATCAATCCATAAGCCCAAGCAGGGTCAATACCTGCATTTTGACTGTGGCTCACAACATAATTACGATGTGGCATAGCATAACGGTAACTATAGTTGTGCTTATTCACAGTACGATCTGCTGCATAAATGGCACGATCATACCAACCCATATCGGTTGCACGTTTAGCCGCTGCCAAAATCAAGCCATCATCTTGTCTTAAATACGCCTGACGCACCGCCCAGTTCCATTCACGATTGACATAATTGGCAGGTGCATTAATTTCACGCAAGGCAAAGGCACGGTTAAAGTGAATATCCTGATTTAAACGCTGTAAATCATTGGTTGTCGGCTGGCTATTTACTGGAATGGCATTGTAACGCTGCCCAAGACGATCTTTCGCCAACAGGTTGTGATAATCATCACCCTGCGCCAGTTTTTTATAAATATTTTGTGCACTACGTTTCGACGCTGCATCATTGCGTTGTTCTGAAGCACGTGCCAACCAATATTGCCAACGATCTTCCTGTTTTTGAGTCACACTCATGCTGTCTACAGCACGAATCACACTTTCCCATGCGCCAAAACGAATCGCCTGACGGGCATAAATTTCTGCTTCTTCGGGACTAAAAGGTAAGCCATAACTGGCATCTAAGGCATTTAACACTTCACGGTTAAAATTGTTCTTCATGACTGTAGTGCCGCCAATATATCCCACAGCACGATATAAGGCTTTTTGTACCGCTTCTGGCGTACCTTCTACACTGCGTTTTAGTGAAGAAAGTGCCGAGTTTAAATCGCTATCGGCTAAACGTCCGATCGCATAGATAAGATAGGCATGGTCTTCATTGCTTGCTTTAGGCGCAGACCACAAATAATTCAGTGGATTGGCTTGAATACTGTTCAATTGTGCCAAACTGATATTCATACCTAAACTTTGGGCAGTCGCTAAAGCGAGTCCTGACTGCCCTGCACGCAATTGTGCCCATAAGCGTTGCTGTTTATCTTGCTGAGTCATTAACGGACTCGACAGCATCATCCGCCCCAAACCTGTACAAGATTCAGGTTGCGTATTGGTATTCAGCCACACATCTTTAAATTCTGCGACCACCAAAGGATCACCCGAACGGGTACGGACTTGTGCTATGGCACAGCTTTCGGCCTGATCAGCATTACTCACATAGGCAAGCACAGGTTGTGCACTGCTAAAATCGGCCTGTTTCACTTTTTCTTCGATGTAATCTGCTGCGAGTTTTTCTGCCATCGCTGATTGTGGATGGCGCTGTGCAAACTGAACAATTGCACTGGCAGGTTGCATGCCCAAATTGGTGTTCAATGCCCAGTATTCAGGATAGTAGCCCAAAACATCATTTTGCATGGCATATTGATACTGCTGCAATAAATCGACATCACCTGAATTGGCTGCACGCAGTGCATCATTAAACTGTTCATTTGCGGCATGCGTACCCGTCATCACGGCAAGCGAAACCAGACTTAGCACAAGCTTTTTCGTTAATTTATTATTTTGTTTCATCATTTGCAGCATTCGCTTGCCTTCAGTCATTTACTTCTGCCTCGAGATCCGCATCCAATCATTCAGCTTAGTTTAATTAGTCTAGAACCCAAGTTGTGTTCTGTTATGTAACCTTATGATTAGACACTATTAATCTTGAAATCAATCTTCCAACAATTTTACTTCACATTTCAAGTATGTGATGCACGGATTAAAGGCTGTCAGTTTATCTTGAATTCCTGCTAAAATACGCCCCTCTGTTTTATCTATTCCGTTTATTTTTATAAACGAACTCGTGAATTATCTCTTAGGAGCCTACATGACGGTTCAAACCTTCATCCCGAATGGTGCCCAAGCTGCCTCAGAAAACACTGTTACCCAGCCACAGCACACCCCAGCCGACGGTTCAGTTAAAAAACTGTATATCGAAACGCAAGGGTGTCAGATGAATGAGTATGACAGTCACCGTATGGCAGACCTTTTGGGCGACTCGCACGGCTATGTGCTGACCAGCAACCCTGCCGATGCCGATATTTTGCTCATGAACACCTGTTCAATTCGTGAAAAAGCCCAAGAAAAAGTATTTTCTGAATTAGGACGTTGGCGCAAGCTTAAAGAAAAAAATCCTGATTTGGTCATTGGTGTAGGCGGTTGCGTGGCTTCTCAAGAAGGCGACAACATTCAAAAACGCGCACCGTATGTGGATATGATTTTTGGCCCACAAACCTTGCACCGCTTGCCACAAATGCTTGATCAGCACCACGATCAAGTTGAAAAACCAAAGAAAGAAAAAATCAAACTGGTGGATATTTCTTTCCCAGACATCGAAAAATTCGACTTTTTACCTGAACCGCGTGTTGAAGGGTTTAAGGCCTTTGTATCGATTATGGAAGGCTGTTCAAAATACTGCTCATTCTGTGTCGTGCCATATACCCGTGGTGAAGAAGTTTCACGTCCTTTAGATGACGTATTGGCTGAAATTGCGACTTTGGCAGAAAAAGGTGTACGTGAAATTAGCTTGCTCGGTCAAAACGTGAATGGTTACCGTGGTGAGACTTTTGACGGCAAAATTTGTACTTTCGCAGATTTACTGCGTTTAGTTGCCGAAGTGCCTGGCATTGGTCGTATTCGCTACACCACATCACACCCTCTAGAATTTAATGATGATTTGATTCAATGCTACCGTGATTTACCGCAAATGGTGTCGCATTTACACTTGCCTGTGCAAAGTGGTTCGAATGATGTGTTACAAGCCATGAAACGTAACCACACTATTGATGTGTATATCGATAAGATTGCCAAATTACGTAAAGTACGCCCAGACATGCACTTATCTAGCGACTTTATTATTGGCTTCCCAGGTGAAACTGATCAAAACTTTGAAGAAACTTATCAGTTTATTCAAGATATGGATTTTGACCATTCTTATAGTTTTATCTACTCAAAACGTCCGGGAACAC
The DNA here is from genome assembly GCF_013390985.1 of Acinetobacter sp. Swhac1. Classification (NCBI taxonomy): domain Bacteria; kingdom Pseudomonadati; phylum Pseudomonadota; class Gammaproteobacteria; order Moraxellales; family Moraxellaceae; genus Acinetobacter; species Acinetobacter sp. Swhac1. Next base: position 12,663 of record NZ_JACASN010000006.1, read on the forward strand.
CTGCATCGGAACTCGAAGACACCACCCCTGAAGATGTTAAAAAAGAGCGTTTGGCCAAAGTTCAGCAATGGATCAAACAATCTAGTATTGATAAGACCGATGCCATGCTTGGGACGGTACAACGTGTCCTAATTGAAAATGTTTCCGACAAAGACCCGAACATTTTAGTGGGTACGGCCGACAATACACGTTTAGTAACATTTATTGGTGACCCTGCTTGGGTCGGACGCTTTGCGGAGATTGAGATTACCGAGATTAAAACTTTGAATTTAGTTTACGGTGAACTCTTGAATCTTGAGCCTGACGTGGCGTAATGTAGGAGCTAAAGTCCAATAACAGATTAAGGAATTCTCTTGACTGCAGCGATTCGACGTACAGTAACTTTTCCTGGCATTTCAATGGAACGTCTAAAAAGCATGCTCGGTGCTTATAACGGACATTTGAAACAAATCGAACAACGTCTAGACGTCCAAATTTCTCATCGTGGTGACGCCTTTTTTATAGATGGGGAAATTGATGCAGTTGAACGAGCCGAAACGCTCTTGCAACGCCTGCATGAAGAAGCGGAAAGCTCTGCACAAATTAGTGCAGACACGCTCCACATGATGATTCAGGGCAGTCAGACTGACCGTGAATTACAATCGGATGATGGGCAAGAGCATACTGGATTGGATGCTGTTTGGTTGCAAACCCGCAAAGGGCGCATTAATCCACGCGGTGCCAACCAAAAGCGTTATGTGCAACGTATTTTGCAAAGTGATATTTCATTTGGTATTGGCCCTGCAGGTACGGGTAAAACCTATTTGGCTGTTGCCTCTGCCGTAGATATGTTGGAACGCAATGAAATCCAGCGGATTCTATTGGTGCGCCCTGCGGTTGAAGCGGGTGAAAAACTGGGCTTCTTACCGGGTGATTTAACCCAGAAAATTGACCCGTATTTGCGTCCCCTTTATGATGCCCTGTATGAAATGCTCGGCTTTGAAAAAGTTGCTAAGCTGATTGAACGTCAAGTGATTGAAGTTGCACCACTGGCGTATATGCGTGGTCGTACCCTCAACCACTCTTTTGTGATTTTGGATGAAGCCCAGAACACCACGCCTGAACAGATGAAGATGTTCCTGACCCGTTTAGGGTTTGGTTCACGTGCAGTGATTACCGGTGATGTGACTCAGGTGGATTTACCACGTGGTCAGCAGTCTGGTCTGGCACATGCCTTACGTGTGATTGATAAAATCCCTGAAATTCATATTACTCGTTTCCATTCTCGTGATGTCGTGCGTCACCAGCTGGTTCAGAAAATTGTTGAAGCCTATGAAGGCTGGGACAGTGAGCAACAGCGTTTAAGTGCCGAAGCGCGTGCAGAACGTAAAGCGCGCCAGGAAGCATTAATTGCGGAAAATGATGCCGCAGCAGATGCACAGCACTAATCGCTGTGCGCTCTGCAACCTACTGAAGTATTAAGGATTCATTTTGAAATTAAGTCTCAGCCTGCAACAGGACATTCAAGCGCCTGAGCTGGTGTTAAAACGTGCCTATCTGAAAAAAGTAGTCGAAACCACTTTAAGACTTATAGACACCCAAAGTGATTGTGAAATTGGAATTGCCTGTGTCGATCATGCCGAAAGTCACAAGCTCAATCTGGAATATCGCAAAAAAGACAAATCTACCAACGTCTTGTCTTTCCCAAGCGATTTACCCGATGAAATGGCACAAGTTTTGCCGAGCTTCCCTATTGGGGATTTGGTAATTTGTATTCCTGTGGTTTTACAGGAAGCTGCAGAACAAGCCAAAACACCATTAGCGCATTTCACTCACATGCTAGTACATGGCACGCTGCACCTTATGGGCTATGATCATGAAACCTCAGATGAGGATGCCGAAGAAATGGAAGCTTTAGAAGTTGAGATTCTTGCCAAGTTGGGTTTGGATAATCCATACATGGAAAGAGATTGAATTTTAAGTTTTAGAAAATCATAAAAATAGCGGGCTAAGGCTCGCTTTTTTGTTTAAAACTACTCCCTCCCAATGGGAGGGAGAACATTCATTAGAGTCCCATGATTGCTAAATACCAGAAGAACATTGCTGCGTAAAGCAGAGAGTAGATTCTTGTTACTTGTCCACAAAGTCCTCTCTCCCTTTGGGAGAGAGCCAGAGAGAGCGAAAAACTAGCGCACCTCAAACTCAGCTTCAGCAGGGTCAAAACGCCACGTCCGTACAATCCGCAATTCAGAAATATCTTTCATTTTGGCATCAAATGCACCAAAAGGTGCGGCTTTACGCACCGAAGCTTTGGCTGCTTCATCTAGCATGGCATGTCCTGAACTTTCAATTAAACGAATGGCACGAATCCCACCATTGTTGTTCAAAATCACCATTAAACGTACTTCGCCTGCCAAATTCTGTGCTTTGGCTTGTTCTGGATAATAACGGTTACCATAAAATTCGACTTTTTGACGGAATTTTTCCATATAACCAGCGGTGTTGTCTTGCTTGGCCTGAATCCCATCGATGGTTTTAATTTTTTGCTGACGGCTAAAATTTTGTTGGCGTTGTAAATATTGCGCTTCAATACTGGCGACCATGGCGGCCTTAGCTTGGAATTGGCTATTCAACTCCTGCATGGCTTTTTTGCGCTGATTTTCTGCAGCCTGTTTTTGCCAACTGAGCGTGGTCATCAATACTTTTTCTTCAAAGTTTAATTCACGCTGTTGCTGCATACGCTCTAAACTTTCCAATTGCTGCTCCCCTGCACTTTGTTCAGTCATGGGTGCAGGCATATCACTCGACATGCGATGTTCTTCACGGAACGTACCTGAACCTTGCTGATCGGCTTGGGCTAAGAAATCTGCATCTTCAACTTTTGCATCGCTCATGCGTACCGATACCGCAATCTCTTTGACCGCAGCATCGCTTTGTTGCGGTGCAACAAACTGCACGGCCAAAATTAATGCGTGCAATACAGCAGCCACCAGCAACGCTGCAGCAAAAATAGGATCTTTCCACCAATCTTGCGTAGAAGGCATCAATTGAATTTTTTTTAGCATCACATTAATCCGACAAAACGTCTGATTCCCCAAGCCGCCAAATGCGGTATAAACTAAAGAGCATATTACTTTGCTCAGTTTTTGCTTTTCTGCAAAACTGCGAAGTTCATCAAAAAGCTGACTACTGAGCCTTAAAATCTTAAAAATGGTGCAATTTATTTTGCTAAACTGCAAGCTTCTATGCCTGTATTTTTAATACAATTCGACAAAATATTTGTATCTGTAAAGAATGAATGAACGACTTGGACGGCCGTATGCAAACCCTGATCACCAATATCTCTCAACGTATCCGTCAAGTGTACCAAAAAGCGGAAGGATTTATTGAGGATGAACGTGAATTTCCATTATCTCAGGTCTTCTTAAATGCGACTTTTCAGCGCTTTGTGACCGATAATGTGAAAATGTTGCAAGATCTGCACGCAGACTTACACGACGACTGGTTACGTCTTTATGCAACCCTAGATTACAACGGCTTGAACATCACTCTGTCTGTCGATTTAAAATTAGTACAGATGGAATTGAATAAAGATACTCAGCTGATTGTGTTTGAACAAATTAGTGACACGCAGGTGATTGAAGCAAGTTATCCAAGTTTTTTGCATAAAATCGCTGTGAAGTGCGCTTTATTTTACTATCAAAAAATACGCAATGATGACCCTTTAGGCATGATTTTAGAAAAACTCAAAGTCATTAAAGTCAAAGATGATTTGCTGCATTTAGATTTAAATCGCTGGTTGGGCAAAAGCCGCTCTATCATTGACACACTCAGCAAAGTTCATGTGAATCATGCGGTATTACGTGAAGCGGAATTGGTGCTCACTGGCAACGTCAATTTAACGGCGTTGTTCCGCAAAATGTCTGAAGAAAGACTAGAAGATGTGGAAGAATCTCTTGCAGATACGCAAGTCACACCGCTGAAACAAAAATAAAGCTAAGCTGAAACTTTAGAAGAGAATACATACAGGAAAACTACACAAGCCGCATAATTCCTAATTTTCTCTTCATATTCAACGCGTATAATGGCAACAAGCAAGCAAATTGCATCTCCCTACATACAGAGGAAATATCTCAGCAATGGCAAATCATGTATTGAAAAAAATGGGTATGGCAGCCGGTGTGTCTACAGCACTGTTTTTGGCTGGTTTCTCTAGCCAAACATTTGCCATGAGTCCTTTCCAAGCCAGTTATCAATTTAACTACAATGGTAAAAACTTAGGTTCTGCAACACGTACTTTAAGCCAAACAGGTAACCAATGGAGTTATGTGTTTGCTGCCAAAGCAGGCGTGATTGCCTCTGCTACAGAAACTAGCCGTTTTAGTTTTAATAATGGCAAAATTGGCTCATCTAGCTTTAGCCGCAGCAGTAAGATTTTGGTGCATAACAACACCATGAGTATTAACTTCAATCCTTCGGCGAAAACCATTAACACCAAAAAGGACAGCGACACCCGTTCTTTTGCGTGGAAAGCGGGCGTGTTGGATGAGTTGAATGCGGAACTGCAAATCCGTGAAGACTTAAAAAGTGGTGGTTTAAAATCGAGCTACTATATTGCCGATAATAAAGAGGTGGAATCACGTCGCTTTATTAAGCAAGGTTCAGAAAAAATCAAAACCAGTTATGGTACTTTTGATACCATTAAAGTGGTGCTGAAACACAACAAACCAAACCGTGATACGATTTTCTGGTTGGCACCAAAACTTGACTACTTGCCTGTCAAAGTTACCCACCAAGACAAAGACAAGTCTTATGGATTATTACTCACAGGCTATAAAGGCCCGACCAACTAATTTAGAATATAACTACTGAGCAAAGCTTGGCAGTTATTCACCATTTGGTAAATTGTTCTTGCATTTTTTCAGGTGCTTTTTAAAATACGCTTTTGCTTTGAAAAGCACCTGCTCTTGAGGATTCTCCCGTGCATGCACTAGAACAGAAAATTTTAGCCGAAGGTATCGTTCTATCTGAAGCGGTTCTAAAAGTCGACTCTTTCTTAAACCATCAAATTGACCCTGTGATGATGCAGCAAATTGGTCAAGAATTTGCGCGTTTGTTTAAAGATGCAGGCATCACCAAAATTATTACCATCGAAGCTTCTGGCATTGCACCAGCTGTGATGGCAGGTTTAGAGCTTGGCGTACCTGTAATTTTTGCACGTAAATATCAATCTTTAACCTTAAAAGATGATTTATACCGCTCTAAAGTATTTTCATTTACCAAGCAAACTGAAAGCACGATTGCCATTTCAAACAAACATATCAGCGCGAGCGACAAAGTCTTGGTGATTGATGACTTTTTGGCAAATGGTCAAGCTGCACTTGGTTTGGCAGATTTAATCCATCAAGCGAATGCAGAAGTCGTGGGTATTGGGATTGTGATTGAAAAATCATTCCAGCCGGGTCGTGAATTATTGCTTGAAAAAGGCTATCGCGTTGAATCATTGGCACGAGTAAAGTCTTTGGCAAACGGTACAGTTGAATTTGTACGCGATTAAGGTCGATTAAAACTGATGTTGGTTCATCATTTAAACCCGATGATCAAAGAGTGCTTAGGCGCTCTTTTTTTTATGCTTTTTTTAAACTTAAACAACTCATTTACATATATTGAATTTACAAAATAGCCGCGCTACGCCATTCTGCACTTGAAATAACAGTGATTCAGCAGTCTAGTTTTTCTGATTGCAGCTCTAGACAGCACTTTTTAGATCGTCTGCGTGCATTGATGCATGCGGCATGAGCATAAGGCAATTTACAGTCATGACACAAGACAATCCGTTGATGCAACACAGTATCACCTGTCCGAAATGTGGTTCAACTCAAGTTGAAAAACGCAACCATCAACAAAACTTACAAAAAATTGGTGGCGTGTTATTAGGCTCTGCAGGTACGGCAGCAGGTACAGTAGGCGGCGCAGCTTCAGGAGCTTCTATTGGTGCGGCAATCGGTACTGCCGCAGGACCTTTGGGCGTAATTATGGGCGGCACGATTGGCACGTTTGTCGGGGCAATTAGTGTGGGAATCACAGGCGGTTTTCTTGGGCATCGCTTTGGTAAAAAAGCAGGTGTAATTGTCGATCAGAATATTTTTCTGGATTTTCAATGCCTCAATTGCAAACACCGCTTTAAAGAAAAAATTCAAACAGCCAAGCAACTCTAAATAGCCCTAAATCAATTTCAAAAAAATGCTGCACATGGCAACACTTTTTGATTGTATCTTTTTATTTTGCAGTGCTGCTTGCAGAAGTCATCACAGTTTTTTGTGCCGCTAAATACTGTGCTTCCGCAGGTTGTTTTTCAATACGTTGTTCTTCTGGAAAACTCAGACTATGCACAATTTCAGTCGCTGCAACACTCGACCATGAACACCCTAAACTCATTAGACCTAACCCAATCAGCATCCACTTATTCATTTTCACTTTCCTCAATCTCTCATTTTTACAGCAGTCCGTTGTGCTCAATACATTAGGGTCTGTTGACAATTCGTCTATGTTTGCGGCATGAGAGATATATCTCGCAAGGTTTTTTAGCTGATATAAGGCATGGGACAGGAAATTTAGTCATTCTAAATGACTGGCACATAACGCAATAGCAGCAAAAAATATGCTCGCCCCGAAAGGCTGTGGCTAAAACTTTCTCAGATTGCGTTATGAAACTTAGCAATAATCTCGCTATTCCTTGCGTTTCATGCCTGATCTGCTCAGTTTTAGCCTACAGCGCAAGCCATTTATGAAATGTCAACAGACCCTAGCCTGCAAAAAAATGCTGCGTGAACCGTGACAGAAAACTCTGCTTTTAAAGCGGTTATTAGACGTGAAAAGAGAAAACTGAATATCACTGCAAATGGTGATTTTAGGTGAAAAGTGAACTTATTTTTTAGCACGCTCAATGCTACATAAGCCAATCGAATTCAAGTACAAAAGATAAAAGCGTAAAACGATATCCACATTTTACGCTTCATCTTAATTAAAGAAAGAATCTCACATGCCCTGTAATTTTTTTACCATTTCACCTAGGCGTTGTCCTTGCACTTCACAAAGGATTTTTTCATCCTGACTCAAAGCCTGATCGTGGCGCGGGCCGCTCACATGCGTTGCACCATACGGCGTACCGCCCGTTTTGGTATTTGATAAAGCAGGATGCGCATTATGCAATCCCATAATCATCATTCCGTGGTGAAACAATGGCGGCAACATGGTCAATAAGGTACTTTCCTGTCCACCATGCATCGAACCCGATGAGGTAAAAACGCAGGCAGGTTTATTGTGCAATGCGCCATTCAGCCACAGACTAGTGGTTTGATCCCAGAAATATTTCATTTCAGATGCCATATTGCCAAAACGTGTAGGTGAACCTAAAGCCAAACCTGCACAATTGGCCAAGTCATCCAAAGTACAATAAATATCACCTTCGGCAGGAATACTTGGCTCTGCTTGTTGCACCACGGTCGAGATATTTGGCACAGTTCTAATTTTAACGGGCATGCCACTAGCCTCCACCCCGTTGGCAATTAAATGTGCCATTTCTTTGGTAGAACCATATTTACTAAAGTACAAAACCAGAATATATGCTTGCATCATGCTAAGAAATCAGACTAAAAATGAAAACTATACGGTATTTTTCTGCTTTTTTGGTTAAGCTTAACCATGAAAACAGATAAAGATGATTAAAAAAGTTGAGACAGCCACTGTATGATCGTTGAGTATTTAAAGAAACTGCCTTTTTATGACAAACAATGGTTTCAATTTGTCTTATTTGTGCTGCGTCGCTTTGAAGCAGATCGCTGCCGTGAACAAGCAGGCTCTTTAACCTACACTACCCTGTTTGCCGTTGTACCTATGCTCACCGTATTTTTGGTGATCATCTCATCCATTAAGGCACTCGAACCTGCACGGCAACAATTACAACAACTGATTTACAGCAACTTTTTACCTAAAACCACCATCGCCTTTGATAAAGCCTTAAATGCCTTTACCGACAAATCTAGCAACTTAACCGTCATCGGGATTTTGTTTTTATTCGTGACCACGGTGATGATGCTGACCAGTATTGAAACTGTGTTTAACCGAATTTGGCGGGTTAAGGAAACCCGTGGCGGCATTATGGGTTTTATGCGTTACTGGACCATTATCTCATTAGGCCCTATTTTACTGGGCAGTGCTTTTGTCATTTCCTCAACTTTGGCATCTATGAATGTGCTGAGTAATAACTTTGCAGGTTATGAACTCAATGGCGCATTTATTTTATGGCTGATTTCATTTGCCCTAACCATTTTAGGTTTTTTTATTCTGAATTGGACCATTCCCAACCGCAGTGTACCTATTAAAGCCGCATTAATTGCGGGGGTTTTCAGTGCTGTTGTATTTGAATTTTTGAAAAACCTGTTTGGTTTTATTATGTCCAACTTCACCAGTTATGAAATTATTTATGGTGCTTTTGCTGCCGTACCTATTTTCTTACTGTGGATTTTCCTGTCTTGGAATATTGTGCTGTTAGGTGTTGAAATTAGTTATGCCTTGACCGCTTTTGAAGCCAGTCGCGAAAAAAAATGCCATCCGCTGCTCATGCTATTGGACTTACTGGAATTGTTTTACAAAAAACAAATGCGCGGAGAAAGTGTCACTGAAGCTGAAGCCTTAGATGTATTGGGACGTAATGAAATTGGGCGCTGGCCGTCTTATGTGCTGATGCTAGAACAACAAAATTTAATTAAACGTACTGAAAATGATGAATTTGTTTTGGTGCGCAATTTATCTCAGGTAGATTTTTGGAGTTTTTATTCACAGCTACCGTATTCATTGCCACGTCGTCAGGACTTGGCCAATGTCTATCCTGATGATGAATGGATGCAAAAACTTGGCCCCGTACTCAGTGAAACCGATGACTATTTGGCTGCCAAATTGTCGATTCCGCTCTCTAAGATTTTTGAAGAAAAATAATCTTGTACGCGCTCGCTAGATTTTAAATATCACCCATCTTCAAATTTAAACCCGTATTGAGCTACTAGGTTATTTGAAGATGATTTTTACATGACAACATTGCTGATGTTGAGTCTTGCTCAAGTTCATGGAAAAGCTGCAAATACTTATTTTCTTTTTAGTACTTGGGTTTTATGTTTAAACCAACATTGAGCATTCACCATCAACACCCCCAGCATGACCAAAACAGCCCCAATCATAAAACTTTGGCTCAAGCTTTCATTCAACAACCATACACCAAACAATACGCCAAATAATGGCGTTAAAAATGAAAACACGCCTAAACTGGATGCTAAATATTGTTTCAGCAACCAAAACCAAGCGAGATAGCTAATAAACGAAATCAATACCGCATGAAAAATCAAACTGCCTATGGCTAAGGCTGTCCAATGAATTTCAGCCTGTCCCATCCACCATGCCATCGGCAGTAAAATCAAAAAACCACCCATCAATTGGTAAAACAAAGTTTGTGTTGCAGGGGCTTCCGATAAACGACTTAGACGTACCGCAACAGTTGTGGCTGCCCAAAGTATGCCTGCACTCAGCGCAAGTAAATCGCCAAAAAGCATCTGGCTGAAGTTTTGGTGGCTCTCTTGTTGCACAGTATCACGCCATAAAAAAGTCACCGCTATGCCAGCAAAAGACAACAGAATCCCGCCCCATTGCAAGCGAGATAAACGCTCTGCAGGTAGTTTCCAATGCAACGCTAAAGCCACAAAAATAGGCGCGGTATATAGTAAAACCACCACATGCGACGCAGAAGTATATTGAATCGCCTGCCCTAACATAAAAAATTCTGCGGCAAATAAAATACCCACCAATATGCCTGCAGGCAGATATTCAGTCGAAGCCCATTGTGTATTTCTTGCAAGCAATAACAAAGGCAACACCATCACAGCAGACAAGCCTGAACGCAGTGCCAATTGCATCAAGGGTGAAATATCTGCCGCAGCAACTTTTAGCACCACTTGTTGCAGACCCCAAAAAACACACAAAATTAGCATCATACTGCTGGCTTTTGCATCAAGTGCTTGGCGTGAACTCATGGCTGAACCTGATCTGAGATAAAAAATAGACTTTAAAGTAAGCAGCGGACTCAACCTAAATCTTTTGGATATTCAACATCATTGAGTACTTGAGGAGTTTTGGCATTATGCGCGACTTTGCATAAAAAAAGCGACCTAAATAGATCGCTAATTTTTAAGGATTAACTTAATCATCTGTTGCGAAAGCAATATCACTGAGTCCGGCTTCACTCGCACGTGACATCACTTGCGCCACAGTATCATAACGCGCATCTTTATCTGCTCTTAACACCACGGTTGGCTGTTGAGCTTGCTGACTAGCATCATTAAAGCGGGTTTGCAACTCATCTAAACTAATGATTTGATCATCCCACGCCACTTCACCATTGGCATTGATACTGACCTGAATTTGCTCAGGCGGTAAATCAACAATTTCTGCGCTGGTTTGCGGTAAGGTTAATGGTATAGATGGGTTGGCAACGGTCGCTGTCACCAAAAAGATGATCATCAATACCAACATAATGTCGATCAGGGGAATAAGGTTCATCTCATTCATGCCTGAATCGTTGTCTTCACCCAATTGAAAAGCCATTAAACCTGACCTCCCACTAAACTTTGTTGTGTTGCATTCACTTCAGTTCTTTGAACAGAAGAATCTTGTTGCAACATGGTGTCAATCAACAAACTATGTGCATGATCTTGCAAATTTGTAGATAAGGTACGGTTCACACGCGAACAAATGTTGTAAGCAATCACGGCAGGAATCGCCACCGCCAAACCGAAGCCCGTCATAATCAACGCTTCACCAACAGGCGTTGCCACTTGAGCCAATCCCGCCTGACCGCTTTTTCCAACCGCAACGAGTGCATGGAAAATACCCCAAACTGTACCAAACAAACCCACAAACGGTGCTAATGACGCAATTGTACCCAGTACCGATACGCCTTTTTCTGCCGATGCTTTTTCTACCGAGATTTGACGCAATAAGGCTTGCTCAGCAACCGCTTTACGCTGCTCAAAATTTAAGGGCACCAGTTTTGCTTTAAGCTGATTTAAAGCCTGTGACAGTTGAGCATAAGCTTGTTGCTTCAATTGGCGCGTGCCTATCAAACGTAATGCGAAGATGGTCCATGTCGCAATCGACATCGCCAATAACACGAAATACAGCGTTTTGCTGACTGCATCTGCGTGTTGCCAATAGACGGAAAAGTTCATACTCGAACTCCTGTTGAAGGTTAGCCGTTAGGGTTCAATGTCAATTCAAAAGGCTGCTCAGCACGAATTGGATAAGCCACGCCATTTTCTTTGTACGGTTTGAATTTTGCACTACGCACTGCGCGTAAAATCTTTTGATCTAAAGCAGGTACACCACTAGAACGCGTAATTTGAGCATCGGTGATCACGCCTTTTTCATTGGCTTCAATCCGAACCACCACGTTACGGGTTTCTCCCTGTAAATCACGATTGGTATAAGAAGGTTTTGGAGAACGACTCCATTGCACGCCTGAGCCGCCAATCGACACTGTTTTTGGAGCAGAAGGTGCGACAGGAGCAGGTGCTGGCGCAACAGGTGCAACTGTCGGTTTCGGTGCAGGCTGTACCACTTTAGTTTCAGTCACCGTTGCTACAGGTGCAGGTTGCACCACACGTTCGACTGGTTTTTCTACGGGCTTCGCCACGGGTTTAGGGGCTTCTGCTTTTTTAACTTGCTGTACTTTTTCTACTTTTTTCGGTGGCGGTGGCAACGGTTTTTCTACCACAGGCACTTCTTTTACAGGCTGAGGCTTGGGTTTTTCAGGCTGTGGTTCAGCCTTAGGTTGCGGTGGCAACGGTTTAGGCTGTTCTTGAATTTTTACAAAGCGTACTTTTAAAGGTTCTTTTTCTATGGGCTTTAAGGTCGGAGTTTGCATTTGCCCCAATGCCCACAACACACCGACATGACCTAATGCAACCACAGCTAAAGCCGTCACAACTTTCTTTTTCATGGCATTGGGCATTTGTAGCATAGCGTTGGGAGATTGGTTCATTAAAGTCAGCGACCTTCAAAAGCAATTGCCAAACCATCACAGTTCCGAACGATCAAACTGATCGGTTAGCACAATTAAAGTAACGCAATAATAAATGAGAAGTGTTTTCATTTGCAACTATTTTTTAATAACAAACGTGAATCATCCAATAAATTTGCTATTTTAAAAACAGTTTAAATAAATGTTATAACATTACAATTTTAGCATAAAAAAACATGCCATGTCGGCATGTTTTAATTCGATTTTTAGATAGCTTTTACCCTATTGAAATACAACAGTTTTGTTGCCATCTACAATAATACGGTCTTCCAAATGCCATTTAACTGCACGTGCCAGTACATTACGTTCCACATCCTGACCCAATTCACGCAGTTGATCTACCGTAAAGTCGTGGTTTACACGCTCTACATCTTGCTCAATGATCGGACCTTGATCTAGGTCTGCTGTTACATAGTGTGCAGTTGCACCAATCAGTTTTACGCCTTTTTCATAAGCTTGTTTATATGGATTTGCGCCCACGAAAGCAGGCAGGAATGAATGGTGAATATTGATCACTTTCATTTCCCACTTAGAGACAAACTCTTCATCCAAAATTTGCATATAACGCGCCAATACCAACAAATCATTGCCTTGCATCAATTCATCAATTTTAGCGTAAGCTTCACGTTTATTTTCTTTATTAACAGGCACTACTTCAAACGGAATACCAAAGTTTTCTACCGCTTCACGCAAGGTGTCATGGTTCGACACCACTTTGGTAATTTCACATGGTAAACCACCACGTGAATGACGCCATAATAGTTCGAGCAAAGCATGATCAACTTTAGACACCAAAATGCCGACTTTTTTCACATCGCTGACCAAAGCCAAACGCCATTGCATTTCATAACGCTCTGCCACGTTAGAAGCAAAGGTTTGCAATAAGCTTTCTTTACGGCTTTGCAAGTGATCCAGTTCAAACTCAACACGCATGAAATAACGCCCGCCCTGAGCTTCTGTTGCGTATTGATCAAGCGCGGTAATGTTGGCTCCTTGATGATACAAAAAGCTCGATACAGCCTGCACAATACCTGGCTTATCTTCACAGGTAATCAGTAAACGTGCAGTATTCGCAGTCGTCATATTCATGTTGTTTTTAGTCACTACTTGGTTAAATTGAAAAACAAGCCGAGTATTCTAGCGCGTTTCTCAGACATTCTAAATAGCCATTCTCAGTCGCTTAGTCGGCTTGAGTATTTTTACTGGATGATAAACTCTCAAACAGTTCAGATGTGCCCAGCGTTTCTAGTAAACGCTCATAGGTTGCACGACTTTCACCCCGTAAATATGCCCCTTCAAGGAACAGCATTTGACGTAAAGCCTGCCAAATCCATTTTTCTTCCAAATGGTTTGAATCGGTAATGTGACCCGACATATATAAGAAGTTCGTCCAGTTGGTCAGCACAATCCAAATATTGATAATCAAGGCTTCAATTTCTGACTCAGTCATTTGCATCAGACCCGCATCCACAAAGGCCTGATAAATTTTTTGTCCCTGCTGCATGACCTGTCCTGCAAAACGTGGATACATTTTGCGGAAATCTTCATTGGTTTCGACCAAATGATAGACATCACGATGCAAAAAACGATAAGCCCACAGCTGACTACTGAGAACCTGAAAATAACGAATTTTGTCATTGGCATCTAAGCCACGATTTTCAGGCAAAGCCAGCATTTCTAAAGTTTCTTGCTGATATTGTTCCATCAGCTCTTTAATAATTTCGTTCTTATTGCGGAAGTGGTAATACAAGTTTCCTGGGCTCATGCCCAGTTCTGCCGCAATATGATTGGTTGTTACCGAACGCTCACCACGCTCGTTAAACAATTGCAAACTCAATTGCAAAATACGTTCTTTGGTTTTCAACGTTTTGGTTTGAGACATCCTAAAAACAACCATTCTTTAAAATTTGGGGGGCATGAAAACATAAAGTCACTTGACTGATTAGAGTAAATACTCTAAAAATTAACTTATATTGCTTTTATTGAATGGTAACATGCCATGAACAGTCAAACAAAAACAACTTCAATGACCCCACATTCACCCGATTTACAACGTCTGGATGATATTTTGGCATTGCAGAAATATGCCTATCAGCGTCATCCTGTCCCAAGTGCCAAAGAACGCATTGAACGCTTAGCCCGCTTAAAACGTGTGATTGTGAAATATCAGGATCAATTTGCCGAAGCCATTAACCGTGACTATGGCAACCGCGCCATTGCAGAAACCAAAATTGGTGAATTACTTACCTGCTTGGAACATATCAAATATTACAGCAAAAACCTGACCGACTGGATGAAGCCATCTAAACGTCAGGTTGGTATTATCCACCAACCTGCAAAAGCATGGGTACAGTATCAGCCTTTAGGCGTGATTGGCATTATTGCACCATGGAATTATCCATTATTACTGTCTTTAGGCCCACTCATTTGCGCCTTGGCAGCAGGCAACCACGCTATGATTAAAATTTCCAGTGCCTCGACCCATTTTGGACGAGTATTGGAAAACGCCTTGAGTGAAGCGTTCCCGCAAGAACTGGTGGCAGTGATTAATGGCGGCGGTAATCTTTCTGACGCCTTCAGCCATTTGCCTTTTGACAAAATGATTTTCACAGGCTCTACCGAAGTGGGTAAAACGGTGATGGCCGCAGCATCCAAAAACTTAGTCCCTGTTATTTTAGAACTAGGTGGAAAATCCCCTGTTTTGGTGCATCCATCTAGCGATATGGTCGATGTAGCGCAGCGTATTGCGGTAGGTAAACTCTGGAATGCTGGACAAACCTGTGTTGCACCCGACTATATGTTCTTGCCTAAAGGCAAAACTGCCGAATTTATGGAGCATTTCGAGCAATTTGTGACCGAAATGTATCCGCATATTCGTGATAACCAAGACTACACTTCTATTATTAATGACAAACAATATCGTCGCTTACAGGGCTATTTAGAAGATGCACGTGAGCGAGGTGCAAATATTATTGAAATTAATCCGCAAAGTGAAAATGTGGCTGCAACCCGTAAAATGGCACCAACGGTACTGACCAATGTCAGTCCAGACATGCAAATTATGCAAAATGAGATCTTTGGTCCAGTCCTGCCAATCTTAGAATATGAACAAATTGATGATGTAATCGAGTTTATTAATAGCCGACCGCGTCCTCTTGCTTTATACTATTTCGACTTTGATCAGGCGCGTGCCGACTATGTCGCACAGCGAACCCATTCAGGGCATTTCGGACTCAATACTGTATTGACCCACGTTGCACAAGATGACTTACCATTTGGTGGTGTTGGTGCATCGGGCATGGGGAAATATCACGGTCCAGAAGGTTTTTTCAGCTTGTCACATGAACGGTCGGTAATGTCTAATCCGAAGCTTTACAGCTTGAAGTTCATTCTCCCCCCATTTGATAAGCCGATTCATCGATTGATTTCGAAGACGCTTCTTCGTTAACTGATCAAGGCATGAGCTATCAAACACGCTCATGCTGTTTTTGAAGAAAATCGCTTGTCTTTTAAGCGTATTTTTGATATAAAACGCCCCTTGAATGAATTCATCCGTTTATTTTTGACTGGCCATACAGATTTGCTGTTGGCTAAATCAATGGAGTTACACCATGTCTAAGGTTTGCCAAGTTACCGGCAAGCGTCCAGTCGTTGGTAACAACGTCTCACACGCCAACAACAAAACTAAGCGCCGGTTCGAGCCGAACCTGCACAACCACCGTTTCTGGTTAGAAAGCGAAAAACGTTTCGTACGTCTTCGTTTAACCACTAAAGGTATGCGTATTATCGACAAATTGGGCATTGAAAAGGTTGTTGCTGACCTTCGTGCTCAAGGTCAAAAGATCTAAGTAAGGAGTCAGGACAATGCGTGATAAGATTCGCTTAGTTTCTACAGCTGGTACAGGTTATTTCTATACCACTACTAAAAACAAACGTACTATGCCGGAAAAAATGGAAATCAAAAAATTTGATCCAAAAATCCGTCAACACGTAGTTTTCAAAGAAGCTAAAATCAAATAATTTTAGCTTTTTTAAAAAACGACCTTATTCAGGTCGTTTTTTTTTGCACTTTTTTTGCCTCACTTGTTAAAATTTCCTCGTTTTCTTTTTTGGCACTATTTGTGCTTGTCTTATTTCAGTCTTTTGACCGCACCTTCACCATGGCTTAGGAGTTTCTCGTGCCTCATGATGTAGAACTCATCATCTTACTTGCCGTTGGTTTTAGCTTGGCACTGGTATTTGGCTATATCGCTGCGCGCTTACGCCTTCCACCGCTTATGGGCTATCTGATTGCAGGTGTCATCATTAGTCCCAACACACCGGGCATTGTGGCAGACATCCATTTAGCTAACCAACTGGCAGAACTTGGGGTGATGTTCCTCATGTTTGGCGTGGGCATGCACTTTTCCCTGAATGATCTCATGCAAGTCCGACGCATTGCCCTACCCGGTGCAATCCTACAAATTGCAGTGGCGACTTTATTGGGTGTGAGTGTGTCGATGATGTGGGGCTGGAGCTTTGGTCCTGCGCTCATCTTTGGCTTAAGCCTGTCCTGTGCCAGTACCGTTGTTTTGCTCAAAGCCTTAGGAGATCGCGGCTTGCTTGACTCCGTTAACGGTAAAATTGCTGTGGGTTGGTTATTGGTTGAAGACTTGGTGATGGTCTTGGCCTTGGTACTGCTTCCCGCAACAGCCGTATTACTGGGTGGACAAGCCATTGAAGGTGCAAATGATGAAAATATCTGGCTAACTTTGGGGCTAACCTTACTTAAGGTATCAGGCTTCATTGCCTTTATGCTCATTGTGGGCAAACGCCTTGTGCCCTTTATCATGCAAATTGTGGCACGTTTAGGCTCAAGGGAACTGTTTACCCTAACTGTAGTTGCAGCAGCGGTATCAATTGCCTTTGGTGCCTATAAAGTCTTTGGCGTATCGATGGCGCTCGGTGCATTCTTTGCAGGTATGGTGGTGAAAGAGTCTGACTTTAGCCATCGTGCCGAAGAAGAAACTCTTCCACTACGTGAAATTTTCTCAATCCTGTTCTTTGTAGCCGTGGGCATGCTGTTTGATCCACGTATTTTAATTGAAGAACCGATACACGTACTGGCTGTGGTCGCCATTATTATGGTGGGTAAAACCATTGCGGCAATGGCGTTGGTGCTGTTCTTCCGCTACCCACTCAACACGGCCTTAACTGTAGGTGCAAGCTTAGCGCAAATTGGTGAGTTTTCCTTCATTTTGGCAACCTTAGGCGTATCGCTACAACTGTTGTCGCTGGAAGGCCAAAACCTGATTCTGGCAGGAGCACTCATTTCTATTACACTCAACTCTTTTGTTTTCTCTGCAATTGAACCCGTGCAAAACTGGATTCGGGAACGTTCTTACTTGGCACGTTTACTGGAACGTAGCAGCGACCCATTAGCGATGCTACCCGATGAAGTCTCACAGGACTATTTACGTGATCAGGTCGTGATTGTTGGACATGGTGAAGTCGGACGCCGCATTACCCAAAACCTCATGGCTGAAAATATTAAGGTCGTGATTGCGGAAGAAAACCGTGAAATTGTCGAAGACTTACGCGAAAAAGGCATTGCTGCAGTCAGCGGCATTGCCACAGAAGTGGGTGTACTGATTCAGGCACATATTCAACATGCACGACTACTCGTTCTCTCGCCTATGGACATTTTGGATATTCATAAAATTGTGGATATTGCCAAAACCCTAAACCCTGAAATTCAGGTTTTGGTGTGTGCAGAAAGCAAAGCCGAAGCGGAAGTAATTCGTAAAGACAACATTGGTGAAGTGTATTTTGCCAAAGAAGAAATGGCGAAAAATATGAGCAATTATATTTTAAATCAAATTGAAATTGCCCATCATCAGCCACCAACGCATTGAGCATCATTCATCTAAAACCCATAGCCAAAATCACAAAAAGCGCACCGTTTAAGCTGCGCTTTTTTTGTTGACGTATAGATTGGCTTTCAT
Organism: Acinetobacter sp. Swhac1; assembly: GCF_013390985.1. Lineage (NCBI taxonomy): Bacteria > Pseudomonadati > Pseudomonadota > Gammaproteobacteria > Moraxellales > Moraxellaceae > Acinetobacter > Acinetobacter sp. Swhac1. The sequence continues at coordinate 30,753 of NZ_JACASN010000006.1, forward strand.
TGTGTTGATGAAAAACTATCTAATAATGTCCATGATTTTAACCAAAGCAGATAGACAATCTATTCATTAAAGATAGCTCATCACCGAAAGACCTTTTGGGATTAACTCATAAATTGCGGCTGTTCATCCACAATTTCGGCATGCCATTCATTGACCTGCTTTTCCAACAAGCCAAATAATGCCGCCTGAATCATGTGCTGTGCCACAACAGCCGTCTGATCGCCCAATATGGCTTTGACTTCGTCATTGAACTGGATTTTGACCAATGGCTCTTTCTCTGAGCCTGCATTACGCAATGCCAACTCGCCACCTTCAAGCTGAACCAGCTCTAAAATTGCTTCCTGATTACCAAATAATTCTTTCAATTGCTCTATAGACATATATCCTCCATGCTCGACATGGCGGCAAAGGCGCTTGCACTTTGCATCGTTCAGAATATTTATATCGGGCTGATCAAAAATTTTTCAAGGGCTATTGGTCAGCTTAAAACTCCACCATCTCATTGCGAAAACCATCAATCAATTGGGTCAAATCTCGATGCCATTCGCGTAAAATTTTGGTGTCTGGCAACCATGCTTGCGGCGTTTGCGTGACTTTAATAATTAAATTAGATGATGTTTCATCTTCAGGTTCAGGCGCACTCGGTTCTGGTGTGTACTGACACAAGCGATACGCTCGCTTTAACTCTGCAATAAAGCCCGATTTACTCAGTTGCTGTAAAATAGCCACTTCAGGGGAAATCTGCCCTTTTGCGGCCATTAATTCTTCAATCGATTTAAGGGTCGGATTGCTGTCATTCAGGCGATAATAGCGTACCAATTCCTGCAAAAAAGCCAGTACTGCACCATGCAAATGAAATACCGCAGCTTCACGATGCGCCTGTGCTTGCTGAACGTGTTCGGTTTGTTCTGCCTGTTGGCACGAAAGGCGTGCGAAATATAATTTCTGATTGGTACGATCTGCATGAAAACGAGCAACACGAGACATGAGCCTTTCCTCAATTTAGCGGTCTAAGAGCTTTAGATTAAACCGATTTTTACATGATTCCCAATAAAAAATAGACTGTTTTTATACAACCTAAAATGCGCACCAATACAGTGCCCATATCAGAATTTGCATTAGAAAATGCGCATAAAAAAGGAGCATTTGTTGCTCCCTTTGAACTATTTTGAGGCAGGCTTATCTTCCGCCGCTTTGACTCGAATACCATGTCCATGCAGACGCAATGTGTTCAAGCCTTTAATGGCTTTCACAGCTTCACGTGCATGCGGCATTTCTACAAATGCAAACCCTTTAGATTTTCCTGTTGCAGCATCCAACACCAAATTACAAGATTCTACAGTGCCATATTCCTGAAAAAGTTTTAACAATTCTTCTTCAGTCACTGTGCGCTCTAAACTACGAACTAAAATTTTCATCTTACAACCTTAAAATAGGCAAAAAACATCAAAAAGCACTCGCCTACTCTACTTTTTGCAGGAAACCTTGTGGCATAGTTTAATCGAGATCTATACCAAAATCTAAATTAATCGCTTGGCGTTCCACCAAGGCACTTTTCACAGTTTGCTGACGGGTACGGTGATGAGTTTCCATGCTACACAACTGACGTGTCAAATCATTCAAAAAATAACTGTCTAGCTTGCGCCCCTGTTCATCTACCATGTCACGCGCCCACAAATTCAGATTTTGTTTGGTTAAAATCAGTTCATTTTGGGCGCGGGTCAAGGCCACATACAACACGCGACGTTCTTCTTCAATATCATCAAAACTGCCCTGCGCCCGCGAGTGTGGGTACTGCCCCGGTGTCACATTGGCCACATAACAAACTTTTTGTTCTGTGCCCTTGGCAGAGTGAATCGTAATCAAAGTGACCACATCGGTATCTGACTGACGTTCAATTTCTGAAATAGATACAGGATCGAGTACGTACTCTTCTAAAAATTCACTTAACTGCGCATGCTTGGCTGCCAATTGTTGTACCAACTGAAAATCTCCCTGACGACGATTCCAGTCTTTTTTATAATTTTCTGCCAATTGTTCCTGAATGGCTTCTATCCCCAAACCGACACAAGCAGCGACTTCATGCCGTAAAACGTCCATCTGCTTCATAATCAGTAAAGTTTTTTCAGGCAATTTTCCAAACTTTTCCAACTTTTCAATAATTTTATCCATGCTCGGTTCAAGCAATAGTTGTTGTGCCAACTTACTCGCACCGACATCACCCACGCCATTCCATAAAGTGAGAAAACGCATCCACGCAATATCATCTAAAGGATTGGCAATAACGCGCAATAAACTAAGCAAGTCTTTTACATGCGCAGTTTCCAAGAGCTTCATGCCGCCAATAAAACGATACGGCACACTTGCCGCAATACAGGCAGCTTCAATATGTCGCGCTGCAAAACTTGAACGCACCAAGACCATGTGATCTGACCACGGCGCGCCTTGCAAGAAATGTCGCTCTTTAATATCAATCGCAATCCATTTGGCTTCATCAAATTCATTCGGGAAAATATGCATTTTGGGTTTGATGCCATCACCACGATGCGCCTGCAACCGTTTGTTATAGCGAATCTCACTTTGATCTAACAACCAATTGGACAGGTCTAAAATTTCCTGCGTAGAACGGTAATTTTGCTCTAATTTGAAAATTTGAGCATTGGGTACGCGCTCTGTGAAATGATGAATATTTTCAAAATCTGCACCACGGAAACCATAAATCGATTGTGCATCATCGCCCACACAAAACAAACTGACCCGATCTTTTAAAGGCTCAAGCAAAGCCCATTGCAAAGGATTGGTGTCCTGCATTTCATCGACCAGAAGATGCTGACAAATTGACGCGACATAATCGACCAGACCTTCCGACTGCGCCAATGCCGATGCCACCACAGCCAAAATATCGTCATAATCGAGAAAGCCACGTGCACGTTTACGGCTTTCGTATTCCTGCATAATTTCAGCAATTTGATCTTTTAATGCCAAATATTCAGGCTGTTGCTTTTCTAAAGCCACACTCAGTTTTTGACGGGTATTCCGCGCAAAAGAATACAAATCACATAATTCTTGAGGCTTAGGCAACTGACTTGGATTTTTCTTATCATCTTTTCCGCGAATGAGGCGAAACATCATCAACTGATCATCACGATCAATAATAGAAAATTGTTCCAAGCCAAAAGCTTTAGGAATACGTCGTAACAAGTACATACAAAAAGTATGAAAGGTCGAAGCACGTAAGCCTTTGGCTTGCTCGCCCAGTGCCAACTCCACCCGTGCGACAATTTCACTCGCCGCACGGCGGGTAAAGGTCAAAATTTGAATTTGATTGGCTGGAATACCTTGATCAATCAAGTACGCTGCACGTGCCACAATGGTTTTGGTTTTGCCACAGCCTGCGCCAGCCAAGACCAGACTATGTTGATATGCTGTCGTGGCTGCTTGTTTTTGCTGGGGATTCAATTCATCAATTAGGCTGGCTAAACTCATAGTGACTCATCGTACTGGGTGGATGAATAGTTTAACAGATCGGTTTAGGAATAAACCCATGAATATAAATGGCTCGGTTCATGCCTAAACACATACTTTTACACAAGCTCTATTGTAGAGATGTGGATAAGTACATGCTTATCCACATTATTTCCAGCCCAATTCTATGGCAGTGATTTCGTTAATACGTGTCTGTTGTAACGATTCAGGCATTTTACTTTTGCTTTGCGAAAGTGGCACATAACCCGCCATCAGTTCAGCCTGTCGTTGTGGATACAATGGTTGCTGATTTGGGTCTGCATAACCAATCGGATAAATCGGCTGACCTGTGCTTAAATCATATTTATCTGTGGCACCAAAGGTATGCAGTAATTCATGCACCATCACCAACGTATTACGCTGACTGTGCGCAGCAGAAGCAAATAAATTCACCGAGCCAATTTTGCCTTTTTGCAAAGCGGTGGAATGCTTCAAAATTTGAGTTTGACTCGGATCATAATAATTCAGGTACAGTGTCACTGTTGCAGCACCATCACTGCTTTGTCGTTGCTGCCAAGCGTAAAAACGGAACTTTAAACTCCAAAGTACGGTGCTCAGTAGCGATGCTTGCTCAGGCACTTTTGGTGGCAACTCCTTTAATTCTCGCCCCTGTTTGAAATAAAGCGCAATGGGTTGCCCACGATACTGCAAAGAAGCTTGTTTTAGATAGTCTTGAGCAGAATTTAAATTATTGATATTTAACGTATTGATATAGTTTTGGGTATTTGATCGTCCATCGGCATTGATTGGATGTAACAATACGATGATGGGCTTATTCCAGTCTTGGTTCTGATCACGCCAAGCATTGACTGCGACGACCAGCAAAACCAGCAATAAGCATAAAATTCGGATTTTTTTCCACATACTTTAAATATCTTTAGGCAATCACTTTACCGAGTTTAATCTTATTATCTTTAAACTCGACCCCCACATCGGATTAAGATTCACAAAACCTCTCTGTTTTTTATTTTTCACATTTCAAATTATATGATCTAAAAAAATGCTGACCGAAGCCAGCATTTTGTAATTTGGATAATTAAGCCTCAACCCATTTACCATCTTGGTAAACCAATGACCATTTGGTTTGTTTGCCTTCAGGCGTTTCCGAACCAATATATTGCGCTTGATTCTTACGGCTGAATTTCACTAATGTTGGATTACCCTCTGGGTCTGCATCAGGTGCTTGCAAAATAAATTGATATTTTGGATCAAGCTGTTCTGCAACAGTACGCAATTCCGCGACTTTCGGCGCACGGGTTTCACGTACTTTCGGGAACTTACTGGCTGCCAAAAACAAGCCTGCTGCACCATCACGCAACACAAAGAAATCATCGTGTTTGGTTGAGCGTAAATGTTCCATTTTAATTGGATCAACACGCGGTGGCGCAGGCTGACCATTCTTGAGTACTTTACGTGTGTTTTCACAACTGGTGCAGGCAAAATAAGGGCCAAAGCGACCTGTTTTCAACTGCATTTCGCCATCACACTTGTCGCACGGAATGGTTGGGCCATCATAGCCTTTAATTTTGAACTCGCCTTCTTCTAGCTCAAAACCTGCACAGTCTGGGTTATTCCCACAAATGTGCAGTTTACGACCACCATCAATTACATAGCTGTCCATGGCAGTTTCGCAAATTGGACAGCGTTTTTTAGACATCAAATCTGCAGTTTCAGCGGTATCATCATCCGACAATGCGGCAAGCGACTCGACAGGAGTCAGGTTCAAAGTTCCCTTGCAACGTTCTTTTGGTGGCAAGTTATAGCCTGAACATCCCAAGAAAACCCCTGTTGTACCTGTACGAATCTGCATTGGACGTGAACATTCTTTACAATGTACTGCATCAACCTCTACAGGTAGATTACGGCGCATGCCTTGTTCGCCCTGTGCATTGGTCAAACGCTGCTTGAAGTCACCATAAAAACTGTTGAGTAAGTCTTTCCAGTTACGTTCTCCATCTGCAACTTTATCCAGCTGACCTTCCAAGTCTGCTGTAAAATCGTAGTTCATCAGGTTATTAAAACTTTCATCCAGACGATCTGTAACAATCTCACCCATTTTTTCGGCAAACAGACGACGGTTTTCCAGTTTGACATAACCACGGTCTTGAATAGTTGAAATAATCGCAGCATAGGTCGATGGACGTCCAATACCTTTTTTCTCAAGCTCTTTCACCAAAGAGGCTTCGGTAAAACGCGCAGGCGGTTTGGTAAAGTGTTGTGATGGATCAAGCTTCTCTAATTTAAGAATTTCACCGACTTTAACTGCAGGCAGTAACACATCATCATCCGATTTGTTTTGCCCACGCACTTTGGTAAAGCCATCAAAAACTAGCGTACGACCTTTGGCTTTTAACTCGACACCATTAGCATCAACCAAAATGGTCGATGATAAATATTCGGCTGGTGTCATTTGGCAAGCGACGAACTGACGCCAAATCAGATCATATAAACGCTGTGCATCGCGCTCTACACCCACCAAACTGTCGCCTTTAAGCGCAACATTAGATGGACGAATCGCTTCGTGCGCTTCTTGTGCGCCTGCTTTATTGCCATAACGATTTGGTTTAGCAGGCAGATATTTTTGACCAAACTCCGCTTCAATATGCGTACGCACCATATTGACCGCGTCATCACTCAGGAAGGTCGAGTCTGTACGCATATAGGTGATAAAACCTGCTTCATACAAACGCTGTGCCAGCATCATGGTTTTCTTGACTGAAAAACCAAGACGGGTACTCGCAGCCTGTTGCAGCGTTGACGTGATATACGGCGCACTTGGGTTGACTTTGGTCGGCTTATCTTCACGTGTAGATACGGTGTATTGCGCATCTTTAATCAAGTTCAGTAAAGCATCGGTTTCAGCTTTGTTGCGTAACTTGAGGGTTTTACCCGCTTGCTTAACCGCTTCTAGACGAATGTCATCTTTTTCAGATTTAGTATCTGCAAAGACTTGCCAATATTCTTCGGGTACAAAGGCGCGAATTTCACGCTCGCGCTCCACAACCAGCTTCACCGCAACTGACTGCACTCGTCCTGCCGATAAACCACGGGCAATTTTTTCCCAGAGCAGTGGCGAAATCATAAAACCCACCACGCGATCTAAGAAACGACGTGCCTGTTGGGCATTGACTTTGTTGGTATCTAAACGCGCAGGATGCTTAAAGGCTTCTTGAATCGCATTTTTGGTAATTTCGTTAAACACGACACGTTGATAACGTGAGTCATCTCCACCAATGACTTCTTTTAAGTGCCACGCAATCGCTTCCCCTTCACGGTCCAAGTCCGTTGCGAGATAGACTTCATCGACCTGCGATGCCAGTTTTTTTAATTCCGCGACAACATTTTCCTTGCCTGGCAGCACTTCATAATGTGCTTTCCAGTCATGTTCAGGATCAACCCCCATACGGTTGACTAATGCTTGTTGAGCTTTTTCAGCTTTCTGAGCCTCGGTCAGTTTGGTTCGGGTGGTGGTTTTCTTTTCTGTGGTTTTTGCGCTACCACTGGTTGGTAAATCACGAACATGACCAACCGAAGACTTCACAATGTAGTCCGAACCAAGATATTTATTGATTGTTTTCGCTTTTGCAGGCGACTCCACAATCACTAAGGCACGTTTGTGACCAGCTTCAGATTTGGCTGCAGTGCTTTTGGATGTGGACCGAGGAGCGTTCGCCATAAGTAACCGTATTTCCTATTTAATGTTTTAAAATTAACGTTCAGCCAAGCTATGTAAAAAGGCTTTCATCTCATCTAATTGAGTCGCGCGAAGATCGGCTTCTTCATCCCAATAGATTCCTACACAGTTTGCCTGCATATCAATAGCATAAATACCCTTTAATGCAATGGGTAAGTCTTGGAATTTATCATCACCATGTAGCAGCTCTAGCTTTTGATCTTTCACCAAAGCACGCATTAATGGTAAACGTGCATCGGCAATGAGTACGCTGTAATACGCCACCATACTGGCACGTGATTCCGTAGCTTTCGGAATTTTTGTCCAATCAGGTGCAACCACCAAACGTGGATGTAGTCCCATTTTTCGGGCTTTTTCACGCATCAATCCCAAAGCTTTTTCTCTTGGGCTAACGCGCAAACCAAAAATAGAGCCCATCACAAATATGATGATGGCAACGGCAACCCAAATTCCAGTATTTTCCATAGTACAACCTTTCTATTCTTATATTAGAGTTGCATAAGCACAATATAAAACGCAAGATTAAAATAAGCTGTGATTTATTTATTTCAACTGTTTTAGTCTATCTGCCTACAAACAGCTTAAAATTGTCTTACGTGAAAAGGCATCATTTTCAAAACTTTAAATGGTTGATAAATGATGAATTAAATCAGTCGCATCAATAAAAAACTATCTTGCAGATGGGTTTTAAATCGACTCATGCCATTAATCGAAAAATTCTAAAACTTAGCTTAAAAACATTTCATGACTATATAGAACTTCATGTCCATTCCAATAAATATAGCCTTTTTCTATCAGTTCTTTGAGCAATAAACGAATATCAGATTTTGGAAATAACTGTTCCAGCAAATCACGCAATTCATAAATATCTTTCGGCTTTTCACCTTTTAGCTCACGTAATTTTTTGGCAACTTCCCATTGCACAGGGTCAATTTGGCTAAAGTTTTTAAACAAACTGTGCTGAGGATGTACCTCTGCGGTTTCAGTTTTTGCCGCGATTGTAGGAATGACTGTCGCCTCTTGCGTAGATTCTTCCACGACATCTAGGTCAAGTTGTACCCACTGCTTCAGTACTTTTTTACGAAAGCTAATTTGCTCATCCACTCGCTTTACAATTTTTAGGTTCATCAACATGCCAACCACATGCTGCACTTTGTCTGCCTCAAGTTGCAAAATATTGGCAATCGAGTTTTTTAAAGCCTCTACGTTGGTTGGCTTGCCTGACATTTTTGCTAGTGCATCACAATACTTTTTTACCAACAGCAATTCAGGTTTGCTGCGGATTGCCGTTGGGCTTGGTAAACGATTTTTGCTTTTTCCAGATTGCGTATCAGGCTGAATATGAATCAAGTGACAGGCAATTTCAGATGCTTGCAACATTTCCATTAAAATCTGAATACTGTCTGCCGCAGAAATCACTTCAACTTGTGTTTCTGGCTCTAGCAGTGCCATCAGCTGCCCCACCACCACCGCATATTCAAACTCTTTGAACTCTGCGCGCGGGCTGTCTAAAATCATAAGCTGACCCGTACTGATCCAGCCTGCGAACTCGGTTAGATCCTGCAAGTTATATTCAAATTTTCCTGCACAATTAAACAGATACACACTCGGATGATGCTCAATAATTTCTCGCAACAAAGTCGCGGTAGGCAGGTTGTTTTCAAGGTCAAGTAATACAACTTTAGAGGACATAAACTTTAGCGGACACAATAGGGTTTAAAAGATTCAGGCACAGCAGCCGAGCATTACAGCGGGAAGTACAGCAAAGGTCAAATTAAAATCAGCACGGAAACTAATACCGTTGATTAAGTACGATTGATTAATAGTGTGGTGGGCGATTGGTCATCGGGTCAAATGGTGCAATCCCATCCGACAAATCTGCCGACTCTACCCGCTGATATAACAACTGCATTTGTTTCTTTAAATCAGCAATTTCCAGACTTTGATGAACCACTTGTTCATTCAATTGCTCAACTAAATCGTCCAAAAATGCAATTCGCACTTGCAAATCTTCAATGGGTGCGGAAAATGACGCCTGATCATCTATACTTTGTTTAGTCATTTCAAATCCTCATTTGAGATTTTTTAGGAAACACTATGGCCTATATTACTTTAAGGGATGTCCAACTCGCATTTGGTGGACCTGCCTTGCTCGACGGCGCGAATTTTAACCTAGAACGTGGCGAACGAGTGTGTTTGATTGGCCGTAATGGAGAAGGTAAGTCTACTCTACTTAAACTGATTGAAGGAAGTTTACTGCCCGATGCAGGTGAAGTGTCTATTCAAAATGGCATCACCATTGCCATGTTGGCGCAAGATGTGCCCATGGATTCAGGCAAAGTCGCCGATATTGTTGCTGATGGTGCAGGCGAAGCTGCTGCAGTATTAAAAGCCTATCACGAAGCCAATGATGCCTGTGTATTGGGCGATATGGATGCCTGTGACCGTATGGGGAACTTGCAACACAAGCTAGATCAGCTTGATGGCTGGGCGCTAGAAAATAAGGTCAATGCCATTTTAAGTAAAATGGGACTTGATCCAAATGCCGACTTGGCCGATTTATCGGGTGGACGTAAACGTCGTGTGTTGTTGGCACGTGCCCTACTCACCCAACCTGACGTATTGTTGCTAGATGAGCCGACCAACCACTTAGATGTGGAAAGTATTGAATGGCTAGAAAAATTTTTACTCGATCAAAATAATTTAACTCTACTGTTTATTTCGCATGACCGTGCTTTTGTCGATAGTATCGCCACCCGCATTGTCGAGTTAGATCGTGGTGTATTACGCAGCTACGAAGGCAACTATTCGCGTTATTTAGATTTAAAAGCGCAGCAACTTGAAGCTGAAGAAAAACAAAATGCGCTGTTTGATAAAAAACTGGCCGAAGAAGAAGCATGGATTCGTCAAGGCATTAAAGCACGTCGTACCCGCAACGAAGGACGTGTGCGTGCTTTAAAAGCCTTACGTGAAGAATCCAAAGCACGTCGCTTCCAACAAGGCAAAGTCAATATGGCAGCGCAGGAAGCCAATCGCTCAGGTAAACTGGTCTTTGATATTGAACATTTACAAGTGGCCTTTGGCAATCAAGCTCCAATTATCAAAGACTTTTCAACATTGGTATTACGTGGCGACCGTATTGGTTTAGTTGGTGATAACGGTGTCGGTAAAACCACCCTGATTAAAGCCATTTTAGGTGAAATTGAGCATGGTGGCTCTGTCAAAACAGGCACACAACTGGAAATTGCCTATTTCGACCAATTACGCAATGTCTTGGATTTGGAAAAGTCGGTCAAAGATAACGTGTCTGAAGGTTCAGATTTTGTTGATGTGAACGGACAACGTCGTCATATCTATAGTTATTTACAAGACTTTTTATTCTCACCAGAACGTGCGCGCACGCCTGTTAAAGCCTTGTCTGGCGGTGAACGCAACCGTATTTTACTGGCAAAATTATTACTCAAACCATCTAACCTGATAGTGATGGATGAGCCGACCAACGACTTGGATATGGTCACTTTAGAATTGCTTGAGGAAATGCTCAGCGACTATAAAGGCACCTTATTGCTGATTTCACACGACCGTGCCTTTATGGACAACGTGGTGACTTCAACTTGGGTATTTGATGGCAAAGGCAATATTGATGAATATATTGGCGGCTATCAGGACTATTTGCAGCAACGCCCAGACCAAACTGTGGTTGATCAAAAAAGTGATGTTAAAAAAGCCGTTGCCAAAGCCGAAGCGGCTGCAGCAGCACCAACGGCTAAAAAAGTAAAATTGAGCTACAAAGATCAACGTGCTTTAGAGCAGTTGCCAGGTGAAATTGAAGCACTGGAACAGGAACAAACCGAATTGGCTGAAAAACTGGCGGATGGTTCTTGGTTTGTAACAGATGCCAATGCAGCCACCAAAGCCTCACAGCGTTTGGCTGAAATTGATGAAGAACTGCTGGAAAAACTGGAGCGTTGGGACGAACTGGAAAACTTGGCGAATGGTAACTAGGGTCTATTGACACTTCGTCTACGCTTGTCCTGAAAGACTTCGCAAAACCGTTTTAAGCATCTTTCCCATTGGACGGATGCTTTTAAATTTTAAAATCGGTTCGTGCTAAACTGCAACGATACAACACTTTACACGGTCATTATGAGTCAACACACTGAATATCAACCAGGCGAATTTCAATGGTCTTTCCTGTTGCCAAAATATTGGGGCATCTGGATTGGCATTGTCTGCCTGATGATTTTAGCCATTTTGCCGTGGGCGATTCAGTATCGTTTGGCGCAGCTTTTAGGCAATCTTGCCTTTAACAGCATGAAATCTCGTCGTGTAACAACATTACGCAATTTGGAAGTATGTTTTCCAGAGTGGAGTGAGGCTGAAATTCAAGAGAATGCTCGACAAGTCTTTGTCGATCAGATGCTCGGCGTATTTGAAACCTTAAATGCGTGGTACTGTCCACAGTGGTTTAAAGGACGTACTCAGGTTGAAGGTTTAGAACATATTCAGCAAGCCCAAGCAGCTGGACGTGGAGTTTTATTGTTAGGCACACATTCTACTCTGCTAGATGCAGGCGGCTATGTCTGTGCACAATATTTTGACCCCGATGTGGTCTATCGTCCACAAAACAATCCCTTACTGGACATGCTGATTTACCGTTGTCGCGCCACCATTTACGGTCATCAAATTGACCACGATGACATGCGTGGTTTAATCCGCCACTTAAAAAATGGTCGTGCCATTTGGTATAGCCCAGATCAGGACTTTGGTTTAAAACAAGGTGTTATGGCGCCATTTTTTGGCGTGCCTGCTGCGACAGTTACAGCGCATCGTCGTTTACTTAAAATGACCAAAGCCGCAGCAATTCCGTTATATTTTTACCGTACAGGCAAGCTTTCCAACCCGCAATATAAAGTCTTGATTGAACCTGAACTGCTGGATTTCCCAAGCGCAGATGAAGTTGCAGATGCAACGCGCACCAATTTCATTATTGAGCAGCAATTACGGATCGCTCCTACCCAATATATGTGGTTTCATCGTCGGTTTAAGAGCCGCCCCGAAGGTTATGACAGTATTTACTAATCTGTACGGCAGAAGGAAAGATTCATGAAGGTCATGCAGTTATTACCCGAATTAAACAGTGGCGGGGTAGAACGCGGTACGCTCGAAATCGCCCGAGCCTTGGTCGCTCAAGGACATACGTCATTGGTGGTGTCGAATGGCGGACGGATGGTTAACCAACTCGAAGCTGAAGGTTCCACTCATTTAAAGTTAGCCATCCACAAAAAATCATTATCAAGCTTGTGGCAAATCCGTCCTTTACGCCAACTGATTATGCAACATCAACCTGATATTGTGCATGTACGTTCCCGCGTACCTGCATGGCTAACTCATTTTTCCCTAAAAGGTATTCCAGCCGAAAAACGTCCACACTTAATTTCAACTGTACATGGTTTTTATTCAGTTAACCGTTACAGCCAAATTATGACCCAAGCGGAAAAAGTGATCGCAGTTTCTGACAGTGTAGTCAAATACATTCGTGATCATTATCAAAACTGTCCACCTGAAGATATTGTCCGTATTTATCGTGGAATTGACCCTGCTGCATTTCCGCACGGGTATCAACCTTCGGCACAATGGATGCAACAAACCTATCAAGATTTCCCAGAACTTGAACATAAGTTTTTAATTTGTTTGCCGGGACGTATCACCCGCTTAAAAGGTCATGAAACATTGATTGATCTAATTGCGAAATTAAAAACCCAGTATCCACAGATTCATGCTGTTGTTGTAGGCGGTGCAGATGTTAAAAAAGCAGCTTATTTACAGGAACTGGAACGCAATATTCGAGATAAACATCTGACCGAAGCGATAACCTTTGTTGGACACCGTTCTGACATTCGCGAGTGGCTTGCGTTTAGCGATATTGTACTTTCACTTTCCAATCAGGCGGAAACCTTTGGACGCACTGCACTTGAGGCTTTATCTGTAGGAACACCTGTGATTGGCTGGAACCGTGGTGGTGTGGCTGAAATTTTGTCACAACTGTATCCGCAAGGGCTCATCGCAGCAGATGACCAAGTGGCTTTATTCAATGCAGTGCAATTGCATCTGGAAATACCGCAAAGTGTCACCCCTGTTGAATTGTTCAGCTTGGCAGATATGTGTCATCAAACCTTAGATTTATATCAGCAAGTTTTGCAGTCAAAACACACCTAAAGCCTTAAAACTGAATCGAGCTGATTGAAATTTAATTTGTTTAAAAACAATGAGAATGAAAAAATAAGCCCTAAAAAATCATCGCCCGAGTTCTACATCCTGTAAAACTCGGGCTCATGAGGTTGTGCTTTCAAAACTTATTGTTATTTTATTGTATGGTGTTCCTTACCTACATCATATCCTTGATGTTTATCCCTCAGCGTCGTCTTCCTTAATGGGATATTCCGTTCCCGAGTCCTTGTGCTGATGAATTAATCTTAACCAGACCAGTCAGAATAAACCATGCGTCATGTGCCTAAATCCGTGTAAGCCATTTCGTACACTTTTCGTTTAATTTCTAAACCGATTTATCCTGTGCTTTATACGGTTGTGCAATTTCATCGGTCACCAGTTTTTCTTCTTGCTCTGCTTTTTCAATCCCATCCTGAATCGCCTGTTGTGCTTCCTGCTCATCGGCATCGGTTTGCGGCAGTTCTTCCTGAATTCGATCAAACACCCGCCCAGTTTGCAATACCACATACACAGGAAAATGATCTGAACCAATATGTGCTAAACGCTGCATATCTACCAATGCAAAATCTGTACTATGAAATACATGGTCTAATGACCAACGCAGTAAAGGATAATCGGCATGAAAGGTATTGATATAGTGCCGCCCTACGCGCGGGTCGAGCAAGCCACTGATTCTTTGAAACAAGCGCGTAGTCCGCGACCACGCCACATCGTTTAAATCACCCATTACGATACAGCTTTCATCTAAATCTTTGATTTGATCGCCTACAATCAACAATTCGGCATCTCTTAAAACTGAATCTTTGGCTTCGGTAGGACTTGGTGGTTTAGGATGCAAACAATACAACTGTACAGGCTGCCCCGAAGGCAAAATCACACTGGTATGAATGGATGGAATTTCATCGCTGAGAATAAATTTGATCTCACTGTCTTTTAATGGCAAACGGCTATACAAATGCATGCCATATAAATTATCTAAAGGTGCAGCGACCCGATAAGGATAATCGGCTTCAATCACAGACAAGGCTTTCTGCCAAGCCAAATCAGTTTCTAGAGTCAATACCAAGTCTGGTTTTAAGGCTTGAATATGTTCAATCAACAGATGATATTTCTGATTTGGTGTCAGAACATTGGACACGATTAATGAAATTTGTTTTTCAGGATTTAGCTGTTCTGGACGAACTTGTTTGACCTGTTTTTTCCACAGCAAGGTGTAGGGCAAGACCATTTTGAGCTGATAAGCCAAAGCCGCAATCAGTCCAATTAAAATCACTTGGCTAGACACATCCCACGTCTGCTCCCAAATTAGGAGCAAAACAAAGGCAATGATGCCTAAAACCAAGATCTGTAAACGTGGAAAATCTGCGCCCCGAATCCACCATTCATCACGTGGAATCAGTGACCAAAAACTTAACCAAATGACTAATATTGCAAGCCCTTCTACCCAAATCATCTTGCTTTACTCTTTTGTATTTTTTGTCGTTTTTACATGAAAACCAAAGTTATCAATTTTGTATGTAACACAAACAAGAGATTTCACTCAATAATACTCATGTTTTGTTCATGTAATGCTTGCAGTTGCGCCCCCTTTTGATAGACTTATATTCCTTTATTGTTTTTTAACGCACCGAGGCAAAGTGACATGAAAGTAGGTCTGGTCGGTTGGCGCGGGATGGTGGGTTCCGTCCTTATGCAACGTATGGTTGAAGAAAATGATTTTGCTCATTTTGAGCCATTCTATTTCTCTACCAGTAATGCTGGCGGTGAAGCACCAGCGTTTGGTGGTAAGACTGCCCCAGCACTTATGGATGCAACAGATATTGAAAGTCTGAAGCAAATGGATGTCATTATTACCTGTCAAGGTGGTGATTACACTTCTGCCGTTTTCCCGAAGCTTAAAGCTGAAGGATGGAATGGTTACTGGATTGATGCTGCATCTACCCTACGTATGGATGATGAAGCGATTATCGTACTTGATCCAGTCAACATGAATGTCATTAAAGATGGCTTGGTGAATGGCACCAAAACATTTGTGGGCGGTAACTGTACTGTTTCACTCATGTTGATGGGCTTGGGTTCATTATTCCAAAACAATTTGGTGGAATGGGCAACTTCAATGACCTATCAAGCAGCTTCTGGTGCAGGTGCGCAAAACATGCGTGAGCTGATCACAGGCATGGGCTACTTGTATAACAACACCAAAGACTTGTTGGATGACCCACGTTCACCAATTTTAGACATCGACTCTAAAATTGCCGAATTACAACGCGGCGAAGGTTTCCCATCGGCAAACTTTGGTGTGCCTTTAGCGGGTTCTCTCATTCCATATATCGACAAACAGCTTGAAAGCGGTCAGTCAAAAGAAGAATGGAAAGGTCAGGTTGAAACCAACAAAATTTTAGGCAATCAGCAGATCGTTCCTATTGATGGTCACTGTGTACGTATTGGTGCAATGCGTTGTCACTCTCAGGCAATCACGTTGAAGCTGAAAAAAGACGTTCCATTGAACGAAATTGAAGATATGATTCGTCAATCAAGCCAATGGGCAAAAGTGGTACCAAATACACGCGAAGCATCAATGACCGATCTTACCCCAGTTGCAGTTACAGGGACTTTAACAGTACCTGTTGGTCGTTTACGCAAAATGAACATGGGTAAAGAGTACCTTGGTGCATTCACTGTAGGTGACCAATTACTTTGGGGTGCAGCAGAGCCATTACGTCGCATGTTACGCATCTTAATTGATTACAAAAATGCTTAAGCCTCGTCTTGAGCACTGAATCATTTTTGATTCTGTGATCAATCTCAACAAGCCAGTCAAATTTGACTGGCTTTTTTATGTAATCAACGTGTTAATATTTTACAATCGACCTACAACTCGCTACTCTATCCTTTTCGCCTTGCGATAAATGACCGAGCTAACAATTAAGATGACTGTATATAACAAATTAAAGATCGCCATTTTATCTATTTTGGCTTCACAGCAAATGTATGCAATGAATGTTGACCCGATTCAAATTCAGTCAACAACTGGGGAATTGCTCTATGCCGAAATCAACTTTCGTCAATCGAATGTGAATGAAGCGATTGATGTTAGTTTAGCTACGGCCGAAGATCTGATGTCGATTGGTGCGAGCCACCGTCCGCCTGGTCATCTTAACTTTTTTACACGTCGTAACAGCAACGGTACAGGGGTCATCACCATTACCTCATCTCGACCTCTAACCGAGTCTGAGTTGAATATTGTGGTCAAAATTAAAGAAGGTAATGCAACTCGCCTGCAACATATTCGTACACCATTAAAACGCAGTGCACCTGCGCCATTGGCCGCTATGCAACGTAGCAATGAACAAGCTTTAATGCCTGTTATGATTGTCAATGAGCAAGATATTGCTTTAAATTTACCTGTAAGTACGGCCTATCAGGTTGAAACACCCAAAGCAATTGAACAACAGGCTTTTGAAGCACCGCTAACCATTAAACGCAATACACCGCCTGCGTTAAACCATCAAGCAGTAACAGTGATTCAAACTGCGCCAAGCCGTAGCGCAGCGAGTGAAAATACGACTGTTGCTGCTCCAAAAGCAGCGCCAGCAAAAACAAATAACAACCCAACACCGACAGCATCTACAGCCACCACTTCAGTCACCGCACAACAATCGGCTGATCCATTGGTACAAAAATTTGCTGAACAGCAACGCACGAAGCAACTGGGACAAACTCAGCCTGCTGCTGCCGTGAAAAAGCCTGCACAAACAGCGGCTGCACAGGCTAAACCAAGCCCTGCCACAGCCATGCCTGCAGTCAATACCCAACACGTGGTGCAATCGAATGAATCATTATGGGCAATTGCCTCACGCATTGCGGGTGAAAATAACCGCCCTGTTGCTGAAGTGATGCAGCAAATTAAAGCCAATAATGAGCATGCTTTTATTCAAGGCGATGCCAATCGTTTGCGTCGTGGTGCGACCTTAAACTTACATGCACAAGCTAACTCTAAACCAGAGAAAAAAGCCGCAATTCCAAAACCAGAAACGGCCAGTGCACCACAATCAGGCAAAGCCAAATATCGTTTAAATCAAGCAGAAATGAGCCTTGTGGCAGAGAATCAACAAGACTCGACCCACGGTTCTGCCAAGAAGAACACACAATCCACACAAACTTCGGGTGACTTGTCATTAAAAGTTATGACATCCCGCGAGAAAACCGTTAAATTACAGAGAAACGTAACAGAATTAGAATTGGCATTACGTCAGAAGGATCACAGAATTCAATTACTCAACGCGCGCCTTGCCGAACTGCAACAACAATTGCAAAAACAACAAGCCGCAAATAAGCCAAAACACTAAATGTTACACACAATGATTTTTTTGGGATAAGGTCAAACAGGGACCACATCCTCAAGGGGTATAAACATGCTGATTTATGTGATTCCGTTTATTTTATTACTGGTGATCGCAATTTTCTTGAAAAAGCGTGAAGCAAGTAAAGAAGCCGAACCAAGCAACAAGAAAACAGCAGCGCCAGCCAAAACCAGTGGCAAGAAAACCACAACTACCAAAAAAGTTGCCCAGAAATCGGTGGTGGTTGAAGAGGTTGTTCCAACTCCACAACACTCTACCCCTGTACCTGTTAAAATTCAGACAAATATTGAAAATCTGATTAAGGAACGCAATTTCTTTGCTGCGGAAGCACAGATCAACCAGGCCTTAAAACGTGATAATTCTTTACACGGTCTGTATTTATTCTTGCTCGACATTCATTTACAGCAAAAAGATGAGTTTGCGATTGATCAATTACTCAATCATATACGCGCTTTGGGCCTTGATGATATTTTGGTTCAAGCAGAAGCTCAAAAACAAGTATTTGATGAGCAAAACAACAAAGCAATTGATGGGATTGATTTTCATCCAACGACTCCAGCGGATTTAGAATCGGCTCCTGTTGAACAAAAATCAACTGCTGATTTTGATGCCCTCATACAATCAAAAGATGATATCTCTTCTGATAGCTCTTCTTTTGACCAGTTACAGCACGAACTAACTTCAAATAAAACAGCAGCACCTGAAGCAGCTTTAGAATTTGATACCTCATCGTTAAATTTCAGCCCTGCTGCTGCACCTGTAGAAAAAGCAGCTGAGCCTGAAGTAAAAGCAGAACCTGCTGCTTTAGACTTTAATTTTTCTGTAGATACTGCACCAGCAACAGAGAAAACTGAAACACCCGCAATTACTCCTGAGCCAAGTACAAGTGCTACAGAAGCAGCCCAACCGCTTGAGTTTTCTTTTGATTTAGAACCGAATAAAACTGAAATAGTAGCATCTGAAACACCAGCAAATGCACCTGCTACAACTGAAGCCCCAAGTTTAGACTTTGACTTTTCAACAACAGAAACCCCTGCGACTGTTGAAGCAAAAACTGAACCTGCAACACCTGATTTTAATTTCACATTTGACAATACGCCTGCTGCGGAAACCAATCTTCAACCTACAACTGAACCAGAAATCATTGCTGCACCAAGTATTGCACTTGAACCTGCTGCAACCGTTGTCAGCACAGATGTTGATCTGAATGATCCATTGGTGAAATCATTCCCAGACTTATCTCAAGTGGATGAAATTCAGTTGAACTTAGACTTAGCGAGCCAATATGTAGAGTTGGGCGCTTATGATGCTACGAAAGCTTTACTTAGCGAACAAGGCGCAAATTATTCTGCTGAACAACGCCAACGTGCCGATCAGTTACTGAATCAAATCGCTTCTTAATTCAAATCAGATTAAGATAAAGCAGTCATTCTTGGCTGCTTTTTTTATGATGAAAAAAATTGCGTTAATCTATATGGGCGGCACTTTTGGCTGTGTCGGTGAACCACTAAGCCCAATGCCTGCGGAGCAATTTCTGCCACGCTTGGCACAGGTCTTACCCCTAAATTTAGAGATTGAATGCTTTGTTGCCCCTGTCATTAAAGACAGTAGTGCCTGCACAGCCGCAGACTGGTTACAGCTCATTCAATATATTCAAAAATTACAACACGATGATTTTCAACATTTCGTTATTTTACATGGCACCGACACCCTCAGCTATGCCAGCGCAGTCTTGGCACGTTTTTTAGCGCAAAGTACCCATGTCATTCTCACGGGTAGCCAATATCCCTTACTCAATGCACAAGGCACAGATACCCGTGAATTTAGTGATGCCTTGGACAACCTGAATTTTGCTTTACAACAGATTCATCAAGTGACTCAGGGCGTATATCTCGCCTTCCATCATCAACTGATTCATGCCGCAACGGCACTGAAACAACACACCACCGAGTTAAATGCATTTATAGGTCAGTCAGCTTTGGTTTGCACGGAGAGCAAATCGCAGAATGAGCCAGCATTCAACATTAGCTCTCAACATATTGAAAAAGCCCAGCACTTTAACTGCCTGAACTGGATGTTACAGCCAATTGCCATTTCCGCTTTGGTCGATAATTTAAAAGCCTTACAGCAACATCCCCCACACTGCCTGATTTTACAGAGTTATGGCACAGGCAATATGGCAATCAATGCCGAAGTGATTGAGTTAATTCAGGCCTTGCAAGCTCAACAATGTGCCGTCATTCTCACCACACAAGTCACTTTTGGTGGCATGCAACAACGCTATGCGATCAGCCAGTGGTTACAGGACAGCAAAATTTTAATCAGTGATTGCCAAAGTCACGCAGATCTTTATGCCAAAGCCTTAAAAATGTATTTACAATACGACAGCCTTGCACAGTGGTATGCGCATTGGCAGTCTTCAGTGTGATTTGAGGTGATTATGCAGCGTTTTGCAATCGGAATTGAGTTTTGTGGCATTCGGTATCGGGGTTGGCAAACCCAGCAAGCAGGCGTACCTAGTGTGCAGGAAACCATTGAAAAAGTTCTGAGCAAAATTGCCGATGAACCCATTATTTTACATGGTGCAGGACGTACCGATGCAGGCGTGCATGCAACCAATATGGTGGCACATTTTGATACGCATGCCATTCGCCCTGAACGCGGTTGGTTGATGGGTGCCAACAGCCAACTACCCAAAGACATTGCAATTCAATGGATTAAAACGATGGATATGGACTTCCATGCTCGTTTTAAGGCTCAGGCACGGCGTTATCGCTATGTCGTGTATAACAATCCACAACGCCCTGCCTTGCTGCACAAACAAGTCACTCACGCTTATTATCCCTTAGATGTCGATAAAATGATTGCGGCTGCACAGAAATTTGAAGGGACACATAATTTTGAAAGCTTTCGTGCCGCAGCGTGTCAGTCCAATCAGCCTGTCCGTCATGTCAGCCATTGCCGCTTAATTCGTCACGGCAATTATTTAGTGTTAGATATTCAAGCCGATGGTTTTTTACATCACATGGTTCGCAATATCATGGGTTGTCTATTGGAGATTGGACAAGGTTTATATGACATTGCGCATATTGACCAAATTTTTGCAGCTCAAGACCGTAAAGCAGCAGGAATTACCGCCCCACCCGATGGCTTGTATTTTATTCAGGCACACTATCCTGAACAGTTTGATTTACCGAAAGTTCCCTTAGGGCCACATTGGTTAAATATGCCGGAATAATTTAATCCCTTCCGACCTCCCTTTTCCAAAGAGAGGAGCTCCATTTCGAGGCTTTAAAACGAAAGTCCCCCTTTGAAAAAGGGGGATTTAGGGGGATTCTGTTTAGGAAAGGTTTTAAATTTTCAAACTTAACGCTGCTTGCGCTTTCTATATTCCACTGGGGTTTCATTGGTCCAGCGTTTAAAGGCACGATAGAACGTACTTGGCTCTGAAAAACCCGTTAAGTACACAATCCGCTCCACGCTTTCATTGGTATTCGATAATAATCGTTTAGCCAAACGACATCGATAATCGGACAGAATTTGCTGAAAACTGGTATTGGCTTCGCTCAATTGGGTACGCAAACGGCGTGGCGTGATATTCAATTGCGCCGCTACTGTTTCCAATGTCGTTTCACCGCTTTCTAAAGTTGAACCAATGGCACGGCGTACTTCACCAACCAAGTCATAACGCGCCAGCTCCTGCAGCTTTTCCAATGCCAACTGTTCGTGTAATTGCAATAACTCAGGTTCTGCCTGCCATAGTGGATAATCCAAAATACTCGGATCAAAATACAAACGCGTTTCTTTCTGCCCCAAACTCACAGGACATTCAAAGACCCGAAAATATTCATCATCTGCAGCGCCATCACTGAAGTTAAAGTCGATATAAATAGGCTGAAAACGACCTTCGGTAATGAATTTAAAGAAGCGTAAAACACCCGACATGGCACATTCAGAAAAATGACGATTGACGATATTTTCTGACCACGGCTGCACGCCATTGGTTAAATAGCAGCGTCCATCTTCCACCACCAATTTGGCATCAAAAGCATCACTAATCAGGCGTTGATAAGCCAAAGCACGTTTTAGGCCTTCACCAAAGTTTTCTGAAGAAATAAACAAATGTTCAATCACTTGCCCGCGATAAAGTGGCAAATGCTCCCCCAGATGTAAACCAATATCAGGGTCTTTACTGACTTCCTCAGCCGCAACCCAAAACGCATATTGTGCATTTAAAGGCGTACGCTCATTGGCTTCGACCTGATTTAAGGCCACACCTGCTTTTGTTAAAATATCTTCGGTTGGCAACCCCGCACGACGAATCGCTTGGTAGCCTAAACGCAATACAACCGATGCATCAGTTAGCTGACCCACGCAAAAACCTTCCTTGTATGTACTTCATTTATACTTAAAAAGATTGAAATTAGATTAACTGCGATTGACCGAACTGACAACCTACCCAAGCCCATTTTTACAGAAAAAGTATAAACCGATGATTCGCTTATTTTACTAACAGATGCGCTGTGTATAGGGTAAAGCATCTTGTTTTTTTCAGAAAAATTGCCTATAATTTGCGCCTTTCCAATTTGATACTCAGGTAGGCTATGGCCAATAAAGAGGAACTCATCGAGTTCGAAGGCGTTGTCACCGAAACGCTTCCTAATACTATGTTTCGTGTACGTTTAGAAAACGGTCATGAAGTGATTGCTCACATTTCTGGTAAAATGCGTAAACACTATATTCGTATTTTAACAGGCGACAGTGTGAAAGTTGAAATGACACCTTACGACTTAACGAAGGGTCGCATCACTTACCGCGCACGCTAAGTTTTAGAGTAAGCTAAAGCCACTTTCGGAGTGGCTTTTTTACGTTCACTTAAAAAAATTCTGTTTAGCTTTTCATTCGCCCTCGCAGCTTATCGAATCACCACATTCTTTTCTTGCATTGCCTTCTACAATAAAGTTTTGAGCAAGGGAGAAAAAGCATGTTATTTCGATCCTGCGTTGCTTTGGTTATTACTTCGTTTCTAGGCATTACTTTAGTTGCCTGTAGTAGCCATCCATCTCAATCAGTCATAAGCCGTGACGTCTATTTACAACAATTTGTTGGTCAATCTAGCACTTATATTTTGTCACACTTGCAGTTAAGCCAAATAGACTATCAACAAGTGGGTACAGTCGAACAAACCAAGCGAGCCTTACGTTATCAGGTCATTCGCCCCGTACGGATTCCTATTCCAATGGCACAGCATCCAACCACAGGAATTGGCGCAGTTCCGCTAAACATGGGCATCCCCAGTCATGAAAGTTATGATGTGGCGCTGTCCTGCTATATTATTTTTCACTTAGAACACAACATTGCGACATCTGTGTCTTATAGTGGGCGACACTGTTAAATAGACACCACGCTATTAAACAGCAGCACTAAATTTTTTGCACAAAAAAACGCAGCCCGTAGACTGCGTTTGCTTTAAGCCAATCGCATTTAGATATACGATTTGGCTTAAGTATCTGAGGTGTTGAAATTAGTTCAATGCCGCAACCACAGCCTGACCCATTTCTACTGTACCGACTTTGTTCATGCCTTCAGACATAATGTCGGCAGTACGCAAGTTTTGGTCCAATACATTGCCTACCGCATCTTCAATGGCTTTAGCTGCCGCTTCTTCACGGAAGGTGTAACGTAGCATCATTGCCACAGAAAGAATGGTTGCCAATGGGTTTGCCAAGTTCTGACCTGCGATATCTGGCGCTGAACCATGACAAGGCTCATACATACCTTTGCCATTTTCGTCTAAAGATGCAGATGGCAACATACCAATAGAACCTGTCAACATCGCCGCTTCATCAGACAAGATGTCACCAAACAAGTTACCTGTCACCAATACGTCAAATTGTTTTGGCGCGCGTACCAATTGCATCGCTGCGTTATCGACATACATGTGCGACAAGTTGATTTCTGGATATTGTTCTGCATGTAACTGAGTCACAGTTTGCTTCCACAACTCAGTCACTTCTAGTACATTGGCTTTATCCACCGAACATACTTTACCACCACGCAATTTCGCCATTTCAAACGCGACTTTTGCAATACGTTTGATTTCTGACTCAGCATATACGTCGGTGTTAAAACCTTGTTTTTCACCGTTTTCTAATTCACGGATACCGCGTGGCTGACCGAAATAGATACCACCCGTCAACTCACGCACGATTAAGATATCTAAGCCCGATACAATTTCAGGTTTTAAGCTTGAAGCATCTGCCAATTGCGGATACAAAATTGCAGGACGTAAGTTAGCAAACAAATTAAGTTCTGAACGCAATTTTAATAAGCCACGCTCAGGACGGATTGAGCGTTCAATGTTGTCCCATTTTGGACCACCGACTGCACCCAATAAAATTGCATCGGCTTTTTTGGCTTGCTCAGATGTTACTGCTGGGTACGGTTCACCATGTGCATCAATTGCAGAGCCACCCAATAAACCTTGTTCCCAAGTCAAACCCAAATTGAATTTTTCATTGACACGTGTCAGCACTTGCTCAGCAGCTTTCACAATTTCTGGACCAATGCCGTCACCAGCTAAAATCAAAATATGTTTTGACATGAGATTTTCCATTGTTCTTGACAGTCAAAGACTGTGGGATTAAATTTTTTGTTCTACAAACTCACCCAAGCCATTTAAGACATTGTAGGGTTTGCAAAAACGTCGAATAGTTTTGTTGTTTTGCACCAAATCTACACATAAAGGATCTGGCGCAGACACATTTAACAAGCTGCCTTTACTACGACTGCGGTCACGATACATTCTAAAGATATATTTTTGATTGGCATTAAACTTATGAATCACATGTAATTTTTCTGCACGGTCTTTAGAAATGGGATAAAAGCGAATCACCAATTCATGTTGTTTAGGCGGTACAGACAAATATAAGGCATTGGATTTATTTAAGGATGATTCCTGTAAACGCACTAAATCCTCTTGAATGGCAGCACGTGTAACACGATGTTTTTCTGAATCGACAATAGTGAGGGTATTTAAACGCTCAAACTCACAATCATCTGTACCCGCACAGTAAATCAGTGCATTGGATTTGCTTTGTTCAGTTTCTTTCACCTGTTTAATGCGTGCTGTATTCCACGTTTGGCATGCGCTTAGCGTAGTGATACATAATCCAATGACAGCAAGCCGACCGAAAATTTTAGTCATTATTCGCCCCTAACCTCACCTGTTAGATACAAAATATAAAAATTATTATGTGCCGATGTTAGCAAGAGTTAGGCAGCGATGCTATGACAAATTTCAGCGAATTTATGCCTGAATTTCGGCAAAAACCCATGGACGCGACTGCTTAGTTTTCTCTTCATAAGCACGAATGTCATCGGCTGCTTGTAATGTTAAGCCAATATCATCCAAACCATTCAATAAACAGTGCTTACGGAATGGATCTACTTCAAATTTAAATGCCGTACCGCTTGGTGTGCGTACTTCTTGCGCGTCTAAGTCGATGGTTAATTGATAGCCTTCAGTCGCCGCACACTCTTTAAATAATTGCTCGACCTGCTCTTCAGACAAGATCACAGGCAACATGCCGTTTTTAAAGCAGTTATTAAAGAAAATGTCGGCAAAACTTGGCGCAATAACGGTACGGAAACCATATTCATTCAACGCCCAAGGCGCATGCTCACGGCTTGAACCACAACCAAAGTTGGCACGTGAAATTAAGATTGAAGCACCCTGATAACGTGGCTGATTCAATACAAACTCAGTATTAATCGGACGTTTTGAATTGTCCTGCCCCGGATAACCTTCATCTAAATAACGCAATTCATCAAATAAGTTATCGCCAAAACCTGTGCGTTTGATAGATTTCAAAAACTGTTTTGGAATGATTAAGTCTGTATCGACATTGGCACGGTCTAATGGTGCAACGATACCTTGTTCAACGGTATATTTTTTCATGTTTAATTCTCACTGAATCCGCAACCTCTCCCTTGCCCTCTCCGATAATGAGAGGGAACGCCATCTCTCTGAGAGAAGGCTGGGATGAGGGCATAACTTAGAATGAACGTACGTCTACAAAATGACCTGCGATTGCTGCCGCAGCTGCCATTGCTGGACTCACCAAATGGGTACGACCACCGTTACCTTGACGACCTTCAAAGTTACGGTTTGAAGTCGATGCACAGTGTTCACCCGGTTGCAATTTGTCTGCGTTCATTGCCAAGCACATTGAACAACCTGGTTCACGCCATTCAAAGCCTGCTTCTACAAACACTTTGTCTAAGCCTTCTTGTTCCGCTTGTTGCTTAACTAAACCAGAACCTGGAACCACCATCGCCTGTTTAATACTTGCTGCAACTTTACGACCTTTAATCACTTCAGCGGCTGCACGAATATCTTCAATACGCGAGTTGGTGCATGAGCCAATAAATACGCGGTCTAATTGAATATCTGCCAAAGACTGACCTGCAGTTAAGCCCATATATTGATAAGCACGCGTCCAGTCATTGCGCTGTACATCATCTTTCGCCTGCTCTAAAGTTGGTACGGCTTGTGATACTGGAATGACCATTTCAGGTGAAGTTCCCCAAGACACTTGCGGCTCAATTTCTTCGCCTTGTAATACCACTACGGTGTCAAAGTGCGCGCCTTCATCTGAGTGTAAAGTATTCCAGTAAGCAACTGCTGCATCCCATTGCTCGCCTTTTGGTGCATAGTTACGACCTTTCACGTATTCAATGGTTTTGTCATCCACAGCGACCATACCTACGCGCGCGCCTGCTTCAATCGCCATATTACATACTGTCATACGTCCTTCAATCGACATATCACGGAATACTTGACCACCAAACTCAATCGCGTGACCTGTACCGCCTGCAGTACCAATTTTACCAATGATCGCTAAAACGACATCTTTCGGTGTAACACCTTGACCTAATTTGCCATCTACACGCACTAGCATGTTTTTCATTTTCTTTTGAACTAAGCATTGGGTTGCTAATACGTGTTCAACTTCAGACGTCCCAATACCATGCGCTAAACACCCAAATGCACCGTGAGTCGCTGTATGTGAGTCACCACAAACTACGGTCATACCTGGCAAAGTTAAGCCCTGCTCAGGCCCAACCACGTGTGCAATCCCCTGACGGATGTCGTTGATGTCAAACTGCACCACGTTAAAGGTTTTACAGTTGTCATCTAAAGTTTGTACCTGAATACGTGAAGTATCATCTTCAATACCTGCAATACCGTCCGCACGTTCTTTTTTAGACGTTGGTACGTTATGGTCAGGCGTTGCCACGTTGGCACTTAAACGCCACGGCTTACGTCCTGCAAGTTGCAAACCTTCAAAGGCTTGTGGAGAAGTCACTTCATGCAATAAATGACGGTCGATATACAATAAAGTCGAGCCATCATCACGTTGAGTGACCAAGTGATCATCCCACAATTTGTCGTACAAAGTTTTTGCAGCTGGATTTTGTGCTTGTTGGTTTTCGCCTGCCATGTCAGATCTACTCCACTGGACTGGGTAATTTTTTCATTAATTTGATTATAACCGCGAATTTGTATAAATCTAATTTATCATTTTTATTAATTTAAAAACTTTTAGGAATCGTTATTTGTAGAAAGAAAAAAATTATAAATATGTCATTAATAAGCAGAGAAATGATCATTAGAATTTAAAATAGTTGAAAATAATCAGGGCATCTATCAAATATCCTACAGGAAATCGATAGATGCTTTCTGGCTAATTATTTAATGAGCCTATACCAGTAATTTTCTTATACTCTTTTCCAAAATCCGAAAAATTTGGTTGTATTTTGTCTTCAAGAATTTTATCAAAATAATTTCGACAAGGTTTTTCAATAGATTTTTCTTTTTCTTGCAAAGCATTCACAATTATTTGGGTGTTGGGGTTATATCTATCAAAATAAGACACGATATTAGACTCTTTTAACGCCTCTTTAACCTCACTATTGTCTACGCCAAAATATTTAGCAGCGGATAGTCGAGCGGGATAAGTGACTAAATTAAATTTAGACTCAGGAATTTGATCAAGTAATTCAGGCGTCTCAGATAAGTTATTCTCATATTCTTTTAAATAACTTCTAATTCCTTTAAAAAACTCTTTATCTCGTTTTTCCTTATAACGATAAGTCCGCTCTAATTCTTGCAGAAACAAATTCGCATCTAACTTATTTTCCATGTGAGCTACACCATAAGCTCCACAAACTTGAAGTTTCAATTCATTTTCAAAATCATAACGCTGAGCATCTAATGCCGCTTCCAAAAGATCATTTTCAGGAAAATCTTTAAGATATTTATTTTGCCCACAACCCACTACTATCAAACAACCAAGTAATATGAATAATTTATTTTTCAAAATAACCCTCTGATTTTTTATTAAAAAAATATATTAATTGAAAAGTAAAGATAAATTCAACATCTATTTTTCCGATTGTTTTTCTCAAAATATACGTTTTTACAGATTTAATGAGAATGATTATTCTTTATCCATCGATTTGTTATATCTTTATGTATCAAGGAATCTCTCATGGCTCACGTGCAAAAATTCGTTGTCAAAAATCAGCGTATGTTCAAGAAAACTTTTAGTTATTATGTGATGCATATTACTGTTGCCATGTTGGTTGGCTATGTAGTCACGGGTAGTGTGAGCATGGCGATTGCATTGAGTTTACTGGAACCTACTGTTCAAGCCGCGGCATTCTTTTTCCATGAAAAAGTGTGGGAACAAAAACAACGCCCATCGAAACCAATACCATGTCTTAAGCGTATGCGTATTCCTGATACAGGTCACGCCTCTCGGCGTGATTTTTATTTATTGCATGTAAAATCTTATATTTAATAGAAAAATAAATTTAACCGCACAACTTTATAGCAATTTATACAACTTTTCCTTTGATTTATTCTTAAATTATAACAATAATTAAATTAAGCATAAAAAAACTTTATAGGTGATTAAGATGAATCTTGCAGCCTTCGAAGCTTTTGTAAAAGTCATGGAAACGGGTTCTATTTCTTTGGCCGCAGATCAACTGTTTATTACCCAACCTGCGGTGACCAAACGCATTCACAGCCTAGAAGACTATTTTGGCGTGAAACTCTTTGAATCGGCAGGTCGTGGGGTGCAAGCCACGCATGCAGCACACTCACTATTGCCCAAAGTCAAAAACTGGCTGAATGAACTGGGCGATATTCACCACACCCTCAGTCATGAGCAAGGACAGGTTCAAGGCAAACTGAAAATTGGTACCAGTCATCATATTGGTTTACACCATTTACCCAATCATTTGCGTGAATATGTGCAAGAATTTCCCAACGTCACGCTAGATGTGCATTTTGTCGATTCTGAACAGGCACATGAACAAGTTTTGGCGGGCGATTTAGAACTGGCTTTTCTGACCTTACCGCCTAAATTAGATGAACGTCTGTCTTATGTCACCATTTGGAATGATCCATTGGTGTTTGTGGTTGCGCCTTTTCATCCTCTTGCACATCAGAAAAACCTGCAATTGACCGATTTACTCGCCTACCCAAGTTTGTTGCCTGCCGCGCAAACCTATACCAGTCAAATCACTTTGGCAGAATTTGAAAAGCAAGGCGTCAAACCCAAAGTCACCATGAGCAACAATCCGTTAGAATCAATTCGGATGTTGGTGTCAATTGGTTTGGGATGGTCTGTTTTACCTAAAACGTTGGTCAATCAGGACTTACAACAGTTAGATATTGACTTAGAAATGAACCGTCAATTGGGCATGGTATGGCATCCAGGGCGGACGCAATCACGCGCTGTTTTAGAATTAATTGAGATGATGAAACACTAGAAGATTCATCCTTTCTTTTGAATGAAAACACCCTCAAACACGATTGTATTGAGGGTATTTTTTATTGGCTTAATTTAGGTGCAAGTGAGGTCTTAACGATTCACCGAATCTTCATGTAAAGATTCATTCAATTGATCTACCACAATTGCCCATGAACCATCCGATTTCATTTTTTCGACGATAAACTGACGCTGTGCTTCCGTCCAAAATTCTGCCTCGGCAATTGTTGTTTCCGCATTCAATTGATGCGTTTCAATAAATTGCTGAATCGCGGCTTCACTGGCATCCAAACCCAGTTGTTCAAATAAATGTGTCATTCTTGGGCGTACACCACTCATTTTTTCACTCCTGATCATTTTTAATTCTTGTCTTACCTTAGCATGCCTATTCTAAAAATGAATGACATAATCCAACATTGCAATAAATAAAAACAAAAAATAAATCAATAAGCTAGTAAAAGCCAGAGTAGCAACACCTCAAAAAAATTCAGACTTAAATTGACCAGTCCTGCACATCCCAACCTTGCTCTTCAGCCAAAGCCTGTAAACGTGCATCAGGATTTACAGCAATGGCGTGATCTGCATATTCCAACAAGAAACGATCATTAATCGAGTCTGAATATGCCCAAGATTCTGTCACTTCACGCCCTGCAAGCCATTGCTCCAAACGCACCAACTTGCCTTGTTGATAACACGCAGTATTAATGACTTTGCCTGTATATTTACCATCGACCACTTCGGCATTGGTGGCAATAATTTCACTAATACCAAACTCACGGAAAATAGGTGCAGTAATAAAGTCAGATGTTGCTGTAATCCCCACCAATTCATGCCCTAATTCTTGATGACGCTGAATAGCTTTAAACCCTTCAGGGCGCATTTGTGGACGAATCACCTTTTGCATAAATAATTCATGCAAATCTGTGAGGTACTGATTGTCGTGCTGGGTTAAAAACTCAAATACAAATTCGTTATATGCAATTGGGTCGAGTTGCCCTGCTTTGTAGTCTTCATAAAACTTGTCGTTCATGGCGCGATGGCGAACAGGATCGACCAAGCCTTCACTTACCAAAAACTCACCCCAAGAATGATCTGAATCAGTATTTAACAAGGTGTGATCGAGATCAAATAGCGCCAATTTCATGAAAATACTCGTAAAAACTGAAATTTAAGAAAAAAATTGTAAATCTATCTCCGCTAGTCGATAGAAATTCGTTAAGATCATAGCAATTTTAACATTATTTACACTTTGCGTTTTCGAGTTGGAGAAAAGAAATCATCATCCCCGAGTGCAAAGTCATAAATTAAACAATATTTAGGTAGCCAAATGATCGACTCAGAAGGTTTCCGACCCAATGTCGGGATCATTTTGGCAAACGAGTTTGGACAAGTTTTATGGGCAAAACGCATTGGTCACAATGCATGGCAATTTCCGCAAGGAGGTATCCAATATGGAGAAACCCCTGAACAGGCACTTTATCGTGAGCTGAGAGAAGAAGTTGGCTTACTGCCCGAACACGTCCAAGTTATCGCGCAAACTAAAGGTTGGCTGCGTTATCGTTTGCCACATCGGTATATACGCACGGATTCGGATCCCGTATGTATTGGTCAAAAACAGAAGTGGTTTTTATTGCAACTGACAGCGTCAGCGCATCATATTCGGCTGAATTTGTCAGATCCACCCGAATTTGATCAATGGCAATGGGTCAGTTACTGGTATCCGCTTGGTCAGGTCGTCAATTTTAAACGTGACGTCTACCGTAAAGCGATGGTGGAGTTGTGCAATCAATTGCCCCTGAAAAAACCTTAAAATTTGCATGAAGATGTAGATTTTTTAGCTTATTGTTATAGGGTCATCTGTGGTGTAAAACTGACCTCAAATCATTGATTGGAATATGGAGTAGCGCGTATGTCGAACATGCAACTGGATACCCTTAGACGCATTGTACAAGAAATAAATGCGTCCACCAGTTTGCATGAATCACTCGATATTATGGTCAATCAGGTCGCAGAAGCCATGCATGTGGATGTCTGCTCTATTTACCTGTTAGATGAACGCAATCAACGCTACTTGCTCATGGCATCAAAGGGTTTAAATCCTGAGTCCGTGGGGCATGTGTCTCTACATACCAGTGAAGGTTTGGTCGGTTTAGTCGGACAACGTGAAGAAATTGTCAACCTAAACGATGCGCCCAAACACGAACGCTTCATGTATTTACCCGAAACAGGCGAAGAAATTTATAATTCCTTCCTTGGCGTGCCTGTCATGTATCGTCGTAAAGTGATGGGCGTTCTTGTGGTGCAAAATAAGGATAAACAAGACTTTTCTGAAGCGGCAGAATCCTTTTTAGTGACGCTCTGCGCCCAGCTTTCTGGTGTCATTGCGCATGCGCATGCCGTGGGCAATATTGATGTATTCCGCAAACCCAACAACCTGCCTGCCTACAAAACCTTTCAGGGCGTATCGGGTTCAGGTGGGATTGCACTGGGTCGTGCGGTAATTCTGTATCCCCCTGCAGATTTGGCGGCTGTGCCTGATCGTGAAGCTGAAGACATTAGTGAAGAGTTAGAATTACTAGACAACGCACTAGATGCAGTGCGTCAAGAAATTCAGGCACTAGATGACAAAATGCAGGATGCCTTAATGGCAGAAGAACGCGCTTTATTCAGTGTGTTCCTACGCATGCTAGATGAAAATGCCCTGCCTGCAGAAATTAAAGAACTGATTCGTGAAGGTAACTGGGCGCAAGGTGCGGTGCGTATTGTGATTGACAATCACATTGCCCTATTTTCACAAATGGAAGATGACTATTTACGCGAACGTGTTTCTGACCTGAAAGATTTAGGGCGTCGTATTCTCGCCTCTTTACAAGAAGCCGATGCCAGTCACCGTGAACTGACCGATGAAAGTATTTTAATTGGCGAAGAAATTTCCACAGCAGCTTTGGTAGAACTGCCTGTCGATAAAATTGCAGCAATTGTCACCACCGAAGGCGCAATGAATTCTCACATGGTCATTGTGGCACGTGCTTTGGGTATTCCAACCGTAGTTGGCGTAACTGAGTTGCCGATCAACAGCCTAGACGATGTGGAAATGATTGTAGATG
This sequence comes from Acinetobacter sp. Swhac1, assembly GCF_013390985.1. Taxonomy (NCBI): domain Bacteria; kingdom Pseudomonadati; phylum Pseudomonadota; class Gammaproteobacteria; order Moraxellales; family Moraxellaceae; genus Acinetobacter; species Acinetobacter sp. Swhac1. The sequence continues at coordinate 63,520 of NZ_JACASN010000006.1, forward strand.
CGCACCAAGGTCGGGTGTTTATCAACCCGCCACGTCGCATGCGGACACGCTATAAAGAAATTCAAAAAGAAGAAGAACAGATTGCCAAAGACCTCAAGCAATATGAAACCAAAGATGCCATTACCCCTGACGGCGTAGCGGTAAAATTGTATGTCAATACAGGCTTGATGATTGACGTGGTGCGTGGCGTACAACGCGGTGCTAAAGGTGTTGGTTTATATCGTTCTGAAATTCCATTTATGCTACGTGACCGTTTCCCGGGCGAAGAAGAACAGCGTGCTATTTACCGCCAACAGCTCAGTCACTTTGCCAACAAACCTGTGGTGATGCGTACGCTAGATATTGGCGCAGACAAGGACTTGCCGTACTTTTCGATTGAAGAAGAAAACTCAGCCTTGGGTTGGCGCGGGATTCGCTTCACGCTAGATCATCCTGAAATTTTTTCTTCGCAAATTCGTGCCATGCTCAAAGCCAGTATTGGTTTGAATAATCTGCATATTTTGCTGCCAATGATCACCAGTGTCAGCGAGGTTGAAGAAGCCTTGTATTTGCTAGATCGTGACTTGCAAGCAGTACAGGAAGAAGAACAGGTTAAAATTAACAAGCCTAAAATTGGCATTATGGTAGAAGTGCCGAGTGTACTGCTGCAAATTGATGAATTTGCCCCATTGGTGGATTTTTTCTCGGTGGGGTCAAACGACTTAACCCAGTATTTATTGGCAGTTGACCGTAACAATCCGCGCGTGGCCAACGTCTATTCACACTTTCACCCTGCAGTACTACGCGCCTTAACCCGCTTGGTAAAAGAATGTCATAAATATGATAAGCCCGTGAGTGTCTGTGGTGAAATGGCGGGAGACCCGCTGTCTGCGGTACTCTTAATGGCGATGGGCTTTAATACCCTGTCGATGAGTTCAAGTAATATCTTGCGGGTGCGTAAAGCAATTTGTCATGTACCGATGACCGATGCGCAACATTTATTAGATCAGGCGTTAAAAATGAATAATCCGCTGATGGTGAAAAGTCTGATGGAATATTATTTTAAAACCCATGGCTTGGGCGATATGGTGAAACTAGCGACACGTATCGTATCTCCATAAAACTTAGTTTAAGCCTCAAGCAACACACCATTCACTCCAAAAACAACAAGGGCGATAATCATCGGAATATCGCCCTTGTTTGTGTTTGCTATAGCCTCGTTTGGCATTTTTCTTACGGTCTACAAAAACCTGACTTTTGTTGACCTCGTGCATGTGCTTGGCCACAAAGTTATGCTGAATAAGCTCAGGCTGTTTTTTCTTTGCCATTACGCTGTTCCTTTCGGTTGATCATGGAAATGAGCAGTGTCGCTACTCTTTTAGATGGAGATGTTGAGGGAAAATTCAAGCCAATTGCTTCTGCATAACGTGACTATTCTCTCACCAATGTTCCATATTAAATTGGGAAGCCGATCATACGCTTTTTTGTACATTTTACAAGCGATTTTCACTCAATAGTGCTAAGATAAAAAGAAGGGTAAATAAATTATTGCCGCCACTTTATCAGATTTTTCTGACGGTTATTTTTGAAGGCTATTTTAAAGAACACTCAGCGGCTTTACCCATACAATTATAGCATAAAATTCTAAAAAATTTTATTACCTTTCAAAGACTTATTAGTTATAAAATCCACTAGAAAAACTGCAATGATTGGCTAATATGAATATAGAAGATCAGTTTAACAAGACCATTAAAAACAGGAGTCAAATTCATGATTTATGAAGTTTCTGGAGATATTTTACTGAGCGAAGCACGTGCGATTGCTCACGGTGTTGCCCCTAACGATAACTTTGCAACAGGTTTGGCTTTAAGTCTGCGTGAGCACTGGCCTGCGCTATATAAAGACTTCCGCAACTATTGTCATATTTACCATCCTAAAGCGGGTGAGCAATGGACTTGGGTCAATGCCGAAGGTCAACGCATCGTCAACCTGATGACTCAGGAAGCGGCTTATGACAACGGTTCAAAACCAGGTAAAGCATCGACAGAATACGTCAACCGCACTTTGAAAAACTTAAAACAGTTGATTGAAGAAGAGAAAATTGAAAGCTTGGCGTTACCGCGTCTTGCAACAGGTGTAGGCGGTTTAGATTGGGAAGATGTACGTCCACTCATCTACAAACACTTAGAAGATTTGGATATTCCAATTTACATCTACACTCTATATCAAAAAGGTGTAAAAGCTGAAGAGCCTGCGAAATAAGTTTCGCTGAAGCAATCAGCTTTGCTACAAGCGAGCGTGATTGATCACGACTCGACTGCAATATACGGTTCAATTCACCCGTTTGGTTTTACCAAGCGGGTGAATTTTTTGTGCAGAATCAAGTAGCAAGGGATGCTATGCTGAAAATGCACGCTGCAAGATGGATGCAACATCGACCTGTTTAGGTTTAAGCATACCCACCACTTGCCCATGCAATGCACTATAACGCGACTGAATAAAACCTTCTGCCACAAAACTTGGCGCATAACGCAACAACAAAACCGCTTGTGCCAAAATCACCAAACGGCTCACCAAAGCACGTGCCATAAATCGTAAATCGTTGCTGTTCGTGGTCTGCAATAACTGCTGCAAACCATCTAATTCACTGCCCAAAATAGGATGAGTAACGGCAGTGCGAGCAAAATCCTGCAATAACACCTGAATCAGCTCAGGTTCTCGCTGCATAGCGCGTAGTACATCCAGACACATGACATTGCCTGAACCTTCCCAAATGGTATTTACAGGTGCTTCTTTGAAAATACGTGCCATGATGCTGTTATCGACATAACCATTGCCACCAAAAACTTCCATCATCTCACCTGTAAGTTCCACCGCGCGTTTGCAAGTCCAGAACTTTGCAGCAGGGGTCATTAAACGCTTCCATGCCAAAGACACAGCATCATCGCTTTCATAACAATGTGCCAAATGAAAACTGAGCTGTACCGCAGCTTCAGTTTCCAAAGCCAAATCTGCCAAGACTGCCTGCATTAATGGCTGATTCGCCAAAGTCTGTCCAAATGCTTGACGTTGTCGAGTATAGGCAAGGCATTGCACCAAGGCTTGACGCAGCATGGCACTACTGCCCACAGCACAGGTTAAACGAGTGTAGTTCGCCATTTCAATAATGGTGGGAATACCGCGCCCTGCTTCGCCAATCATGATGCCCCACGCCTGCTGAAATTCGACTTCAGAACTGGAGTTACTCCGATTTCCCACTTTGTCTTTTAAACGCTGTACCTGAATATTATTTTTTCTGCCATCTTCTAACCAACGCGGTACAAAGAAACAAGCCAAACCATCTTGTTCGGTATTGGCGACCACCAAATGTGCATCACACATTGGTGCAGAGAAAAACCATTTATGACCTGTGAGCAAATAGGCTTGCCCACGCCCTGTTGCTGCGACTGGAATGGCAAGCGTTTGGTTGGCACGTACATCTGAACCACCCTGCTTTTCGGTCATGCCCATGCCCAACCAAATAGATTTCTTTTGTGAAATCGGCACATCACGCGGGTCATATTCATGCGATAACAGTTTCTCACCCATGCTTGCCCACAACTCAGGTTCACGCTGAATGAGCGGAATGCTGCCTAAAGTCATAGAATTTGGGCATAAATTACCGCACTCAACCTGTCCTGCCAAATAAAAACGACTGGCCCAATCGACCCATTTTGCCGTAGATTGCGGTTGTTTAAATGGATGTGCATGCGTGTCAAACTTGCGATTCAGCGCCATCCAGTGATGCCACGCAGGATGAAACTCCACTGCATCTTTACGGCGTCCACGTGCATCGAAGGCATGTAAAATAGGCGTATGCCGATTGGCTAAATCGGCATAGTGATAATATTCTGCCGATGCTGCAATATGTCCCAATTCGCTCAGTCGAGTCTGATCTTGACTGCCATAACGGGTTAAAATTTCTTGTAAAACCGTATCGGTTTCAAATAAGTTATAGTCTTGTAATTCATCAAACTGATTTTGAATTTGATGGGTCATCCATGTCTGCATTGTGTCACTCCTAGACAAACGCGATGCTATCATTGCATTTAGTATAGAGAAAAATATGTGCTCAGGTGTTCGGCTTTATTTATGAAAAATTCTGAGGTTCAAGTGCGCCGTAAGCCGCGCCAATCGCGGGCTAAACTGACTCAAGAGGCTTTACAGGAAAGTTTTGTTCGGCTTTTGCATGAACGCTCGGCAGCTGAAATTACCATTCGTGAAATTACTAATTTGGCAGGTGTCGGTTTAGGCACTTTTTATGAATACTTTGCCAAGAAAGAAGATTTACTGGCATTGACGATTCACCTGCAAGTCAAACAGCATGCAGAACGCTTAAAAAGTTATGCCCAACAGCAACTTGAGTTATCCACAGTTATTGAAATAAACCGCTATATCGCAACAATCATTCAGTTTCAGCTTCAGCAAATTCAGGCACAACAATGGCTTTGGGCACAGACTTTTTTACTGGAACGACAAGTTTCACACATTGAAACTTACCAAAAAAGTTACAGCATGATGCTGCAAATGTGGCAACAGATATTCGCACCTGTCATACATAATGCCGAACTACAACTGCGCCTTGCTTTGAATCTGCACCGCATCAGCTATGGCTTTATTTCACAAAGTTTATTAATCAATCCGCATTTTCAAGATTGGGGCACCTTGTACACCGATATTTCACTAGCAATTCAACCGTTTTTAGTCTCTGTTTCAGATATTTAATGCAGCAAAACTGATTATTTAGTTTACAAAGATCTATCGAATACACCAATCATAAACAATAAATTTATCTATTTGTAAAATTATAAAAATCGTTTTACATTAAAATGGTGAGATTTGAAAAGCTTTCATCTACAAAGCCCGATCTGCATGGTATTGTGGTGTTGTAGTTGATTTTTTAAACAAACAAAACGGTTCATGGCCGCTTGTTTTAGAAGCTAAATTTCTAATACAGCCCACCACATGATGATCACAATAATGGAGAACAACGATGAGCCAAGAGATAAAAAAATGCCCTGTAACGCATTTAACCACCGATGCAGGCGCACCTGTTGTAGATAACCAAAATAGTATGACTGCGGGCGCACGTGGCCCACTCCTTACTCAAGATTTATGGCTCAATGAAAAGTTGGCAAACTTTGTACGTGAAGTAATTCCTGAGCGTCGTATGCATGCCAAAGGTTCAGGTGCGTTTGGTACGTTTACGGTCACGCACGACATCAGCCAATATACCCGTGCCAAAATTTTCTCTGAAGTTGGCAAAAAAACTGAAATGTTTGCTCGTTTCTCTACCGTTGCAGGTGAGCGTGGCGCTGCCGATGCAGAACGTGACATTCGTGGTTTTGCTTTAAAATTCTATACTGAAGAAGGCAACTGGGATTTAGTCGGTAACAACACACCAGTGTTCTTTTTCCGCGACCCACGTCAATTCCCTGACCTGAATAAAGCGGTAAAGCGTGACCCACGCACCAACCTGCGTAATGCGACCAATAACTGGGATTTCTGGACTTTGCTGCCAGAAGCACTGCACCAAGTCACCATTGTGATGTCGGATCGTGGTATTCCTGTGGGTTATCGTCACATGCATGGTTTTGGTAGCCACACCTATAGTTTTATTAATGCCAATAATGAGCGTTTCTGGGTGAAATTCCACTTCCGCACTCAACAAGGCATTCAAAACCTGACCGATGCAGAAGCAGCAGAATTAATTGGTCGTGACCGTGAAAGCAGCCAGACCGACCTTTATAATGCCATTGAACGTGGTGATTTCCCGAAATGGACACTGTTCGTGCAAATCATGCCTGAACTGGATGCAGAAAAAGTCCCTTATCACCCATTTGACCTCACCAAAGTTTGGCCGAAAGGTGATTATCCACTGATTGAAGTGGGTGAGTTTGAACTAAACCGTAACCCTGAAAACTACTTCCAAGATGTTGAACAGGCTGCCTTTGCACCAAGTAACCTTGTACCAGGGATTAGCTACTCGCCAGATCGCATGTTACAAGCGCGTTTGGTCAACTATGCCGATGCTGCGCGTTACCGTGTTGGTGTGAACCATTCACAAATTCCAGTGAATGCTGCACGCTGCCCTGTGCACTCGAATCGTCGTGATGGTCAGGGTCGTATGGATGGTAACTATGGCAGCTTGCCGCACTATGAGCCAAACAGCTTCCACCAATGGCAAGAGCAACCACAATACCGCGAACCACCGCTAAAAATTCGTGGCGATGCAGATTTCTGGGATTATCGTGAAGATGATAGCAACTATTTTAGCCAGCCGCGTGCCTTGTTCAATTTAATGAACCCTGAGCAAAAACAAGCACTGTTTGATAACACGGCACGTGCAATGGGTGATGCTTTAGACTTTATTAAGTATCGTCATATTCGTAACTGTTATGCATGTGACCCTGCTTATGGCGAAGGCGTTGCAGCGGCTTTAGGCATGACCGTTGCCGATGCGCAAGCAGCACGTGCCAGTGACCCTGCACTTGGTCAGCCTGGCGTACTGTAATCTTTGTAGTTAAAGATCAAGTCAGTCTGAACAGCAAGACTTTAAACACCAAAACAAAGCCCCTATTTCGATAGGGGCTTTGTGTTCTATATCTATCATTGCCACTTTTCAGTAGCGTGAAAAGTAGCGTGTCACTTTTATTTAAGGTCAAGTTTTTAAAAGATTAAACAATTAATTTCTTACCTTCACGAATACAATAAAACGGATTCATTAATTTAGATGAACGCTTCATGGCATGATGCAAGTCTGCCTCTGGTTGCTCACGCCCTTCATCGGTCAGCTCAAAAGTGCGGTAATGAATGGCCAAAGAACATTTGGAATGTAAATCTTTATGGGCCTGAAAGGCATCTTCAGGGTTCATATGCATATAACGCATCAGATTCCGTGGCTCGTAAGAACCTATAGGTAAAAGTGCCACGCGCGGTGCGCCAATGCGGGTTTGGATTTCTTTAAAGTGTGGCGAGTAACCTGTATCGCCCGCAAAGAAGCAATGATCTTGCCCATGCAAAATAGAAAAACCGCCCCATAACGCCATGTTCTGATCACGTGCGCCACGCCCTGAACCATGTTGTGCAGGGGTGTAGACAATTTTCACTTCTTTAAATAAAGCCGATTGCCACCAGTCCATTTCAATCACATGCAAATCAGGCGGCAAATACCAAGCATTGCCCAAACCTGTATAAATAGGCATGGCAAATTGATGATTCAGCCATTTTAAGGTGGCTAAATCCATGTGGTCATAATGGTTATGGCTCAAGAAGACGGCATGAATGGTCGGTAAATCTTCCAGTGCAATCCCTGCAGGACAGGCACGTTTAGGCCCTCGCCCCTGTTTCGGACTGGCATGCTCTGCCCAGACTGGATCGGTTAAAAAGTTATACGGTCCAATTTGAATCAGCACCGTTGCATGCCCCACAAACCAAACTTGCCAATCATCCAAACTGGCGTGTGGACGTAATTGTGGCAAAGCACTTGGCGCTGTAAAAAATTGCTGTGCTTCTTGTTGCGGATTGACATTCCAACTGTTCGATTTGCGTTTTAGCAACCATTTCAATAAATCAGTTTGGCTGCGCCCCTCAGGACACGCAATCGGATTAAAAAACTGCGCTCCATCATAATGATTTGAAGGCAAAAACTGCAGCTTGGGTTTACGCCAAGTATGCGACCAACAGGCTTCCGTTGGCAGTTGAAAATGCTTTTGTTCCATGTTGTTCATGTAAGCCCAATAATATATAGCGCATCTGCCATGATGCTTTTTATCCTGATCTGTTCAGAAAAACACAGCTTTGGTTCATGTGTTGACTCTATCACGCATAGTAGCGAAATCAAGCAGACTATTTCTTTTATGTTTTTGTTGTTTTGAGGAAAAAGTCGTATCGACAGCAGCGCAAAGATTGCAAATTTACACCGTATAAAAAATTTAGGCTGTAGAAAAACCTAAACACGGGTAAAGCAATGCGAGCTTAGCGTTTAGCAAAATATTGTTCGCGCCATTCTTTCCAGAAATACATCACAATCCCGAACATCACCACGGCAATGCCAATAAACGCATTCATGCTGATGTGTTCATTATTTAAGGTCGCACCTAAAATTAACGCGATGATGGGAGTCATCACATTACTTAAAGATACGGTTGAGGCATTTAAACGACGAATCAGCCAGAAATAACACAGCATGGCGACAATAGACGACATGATCATGGTAAATACAAAACCAATCATGGCTTGGCTGCTTGGCATTTGAGTCGGGAAATGCGACCAAATAAAGGGAATTAATAACAATGACCCTGCCGATGATACCAATAAAGAACCTGTGGCTTGTGACATCGGCTTTAAAGGAGCATTGATTTGTTTGACCCAAAAAATTGAGCTGATATAGGACAGCATACTGATAAACATCAACACCACGCCCCATGGATTCACTTTGCTGTCGGCAGAGTCTGCAAAGACAAAGCTGAGTCCTGCAATCGCAATTGCCATCCCTGTCCACTGTAAGGCAATCAATTTTTGCGTGCGTAAAATCACATGACCAATCAAGCCTGCGATTAAAGGAGAAAAACCAAAAATCAGCGCCATTAAGCCTGAAGTTAAATAATTGGCAGCCAAGTAAATAAATAGCTGTGCACCAATTAAATTCAGACTACCCGCCAAATAGCTTTTCACTGAGGTGTGATCAAAAGGCAGTGGATCGCGCATCAGCTTGAGCAAGCATAGCGCAATCACGGAAGCCCCAATGTAGCGGATAATCAAGACCCACATAGGGTGAATTTCCTGCACACTCCAGACAATCGCCAATGGCGTGGTCGCCCAGATTAATACTAACAAGGCATAAATACTGGCAGTTACCACAACAGGAGATGTATTCGCATTCATCACTTGCTCAACATAAAATGGACACTTTTCTTCGGCAGATAAAAAACAGACCCAAGTTGCCTCAGGTCTGTTTGATATCAGTTCAAGCTTACTTCACCAATTTGCGAAGCTCTTGGCTCACATCTAAATATTTGTCTGCTTCAAATACGGCCTGTTTGCTAATCAGCTTTTTCAGATGACGCATGTCTTTGGCAGCGTTCACAGTAATCCCGCCTACAATCACGCCATCAGTCACACCAAACAGTACGAATGAGGAGTCGCTGCGTTTAGTCGCATCCATCTCACCCCGTACATGCCATTCTGCTGCCGACATATCACCAACGAACTGGTAGTTGATGTCGAGCTGATCAGTCCAGAACCAAGCTGGATTTGCAACAGGATGCGCCACGCCCATAACATGACGTGCAAAAATGCCTGCTTGCAAGTTAGCATTTTCCCAAGTTTCTACACGACGATGGTTACCACATTCACGAAGTTGTGAAGCAACATCGCCCGCAGCATAAATATCTGGGTTTGAAGTTTGACAGTTTTCATTCACATGCACCGCAAAGTCTGCATCTAAACCTGCTTCAACTGCCAGTTGTGCGTTTGGAATAATCCCAATACCGTAAATCACCGCATCGGCACGTAGTTCTTCGCCACCTTCTAGGGTCACGACAATTTCTTCACCATCTAGCTTGCAATCTGCAATTTGCGTAGACAGACGTACATCAACTCCTGCCAATAACTGCTGTTGCAGTAAAAACTCACTCAAGATGAGTGGTGATGAACGTCCCATCACCATTGGTCCCATTTCAATGACAGTTACCTGACAGTCTTTAAAACGTGCAGAAGATGCCAACTCTAAACCAATCACACCACCACCAATTAAGATGATGTGACGACCCGCTTGTAATACAGGGACTAAGGCTTGCGAGTCTTCAAGATTACGCAACGTGTAAACGTGTTTACCTAAGGCATCAAAATTTGGCAAGCGACGTGCAGCACCGCCTGTGGCAAGCAACAACTTGTCGTAGGCAATGACCTCACCATTTTGCAATTCAACCGTATGTGCTTCGGCATTGATTTTGCTCACGCCATTGCCACGAATAGTGGTCACACCTAGTTCTGCCAATTTTTCTTCCGACAGAATCTCGATTTTGGTTTCTTCAGGACGTAAAATTACATCTTTAGACAGCGGTGGACGCTCATAAGGCAAATGTTTTTCATCACCAATGAGGATAATTTTGCCTGCATATTGGTTGCCACGCAGCTCAAGAATGGCACTCGCCCCTGCCTGACCTGCTCCCACAATTACAATTGTTTCTACGCTCATGGACTTAACCTTTTAACTCGGCAGATACGATGCCAAAGCCCGCAATCCACTCACTAATATCTTCATAGCAATGTGTGGTCATCTCATACGCACCCAGCTCATCCAATGCCGCAAAAGCAGCCATCCATGAACGAACTTCCTGACCACCACGGCCGCCATCACGACGAATTTCAGCTTCAGTCATGGCTTCCATTGCCGCAAAATCTGCATGCTTGAATTTTTCAAGTAAAGCAATATCCCACTCTGGGCTAAGCGGCACTGCGACCGATGTATCACCCGCTGCAAGTTTTTGCCCAACAGCAATAATTTTGGCTTGGCGTGCATGACGTGCTTCAGCACTTGGGTTACGCCCTGCAATTAAAAACTCTTCAACTTCAGGTGGCACTGAACCCATTTGTGGTGTTGGTGGATCGTGCGACAAACCACCTGTACCTAAAACAAGAACACGTTCATTTTCAAGATTTAAAGACTTGATAAACTGCCCCACAGCACGACCCAAAGCAATGGTACGCTTCGTGGTTGGCATTGGTGCAGCAGCACCATTGATAAATACAGGAATGGTTGGGTAACGGTCTAACTGACCATCGCATAAGAAGTGTAAAGGCTGAGTCACCCCATGATCGGCCTGCATACGATACGAGTACGCCACATCTACGCCTTCATCCAATACACGACGTACCATAGCCAAAGCTTTGTCTTCAGGCACATCAATACGATCATTGTCTTTGCCGTAGTCCCAGTCACCCGCAGCCGTTGCGCGAATACCCACACAGAAACTTGGCATCAAATCATAAAAGAAACCATTAAAATGGTCTGGACCAAACGTGATGATTAAGGTTGGATCGTAAGCTTTGACTTCTGCAGCAAGTTGCTCAAAGGCAGCACGAACTTTTTGTTCTTTGGATTGATCTTGCGGTGTTGCAAATTCCATTAAAGGACTGTGCGATGCACAAATGAGTTTAACGGCCATGAGAGACTCCTAAATAAGGAAGGCAGCCCAGAGAAAGGCTGCCGATTCGTCTATTGAATTTAGACTCAATTTTATTCGTCAAAGAAACCTGCACGTGGTTGACGTAAACCACGAATACCCAGACCACATTCTGCATTGATCAGAACGCCAGTCAGTGGACGGTTATTTTGACGAGATGCCAAGAGCACATAAGAACCTGTCATATCTTCTGGCTCAGGCAAGAAGTTAAGCGGCATACCGCGTGCAATTTTTTCAGGGTCACGCGCATCGAGTAAGCCAAGGTTTTCCTGCCCCAAAGAGGCTGCACCCTTAATATTGACATTCATCGCTGAAGGCGCAACGGCATTGACACGTACTTTAGGTGCCAACTCATAAGCCAACTCTTTCATGATGCCAACACCTGCATGTTTAGATGCAGTGTAAACAGGGCCACCGCCTGAAGAATACAGCGCAGAATTGGATAAGGTTAAGATGATAGAACCTTCAGATTTCACCAATTCATCTAGTGCCGCTTTTGCACCCAAGATTAACGCCTTGGTATTAATGCCCATGATTTCATCAAAGGCTTTTTCAAGCTGCTCACCCGAAGTATTGACGATATCTGCATAATGATCCCAGATCCCCGCATTGCCAATAAAGCAATCCAGTTTTCCAAAACGCTCCACAGTGGCCTCTACAGCACGGACATTGTCTGCATAGTTGGCAACATCACCAGCGACAGCCACAATTTGATCACCAAAACGTTCTTTTAAGGCATCAACTTTAGATTGTGAGCGCTGCAATACGCCCACATGCGCACCTTCTTCAAGGAAGCGTTCTACTAAAGCCCAACCCAAACCAGAACCGCCACCTGTAATCAGTGCCACTTCGCCTTTTAGCCAACCCATGCTTACTCTCCTGCCATTTCTACGTATAACGCACCATCTTCAACCACCACAGGGAAGGTTTGAATTGGGTCAGTTGCTGGCAAGCATAAAGCTTGACCAGTTTTCAAACAGAAACGTGCAGAATGTAGTGGACATTCAACCGTGCCATCATCTTCAAGATAACCTTCAGACATAGACGCATTACCGTGTGAACAACGGTCGTTCATGGCAAAGAAATCACCACCGTTGTTGAATACTGCCAGTGCTTCGATACCGTTTACACCGCAGTCCACTTTTAACGCTTCGCCTTCGTCTAATTCGTCAACTTGGCAAACAAAAATCTTATTCATTAGAAGAATACACTCAGGTTGTGTGAGTTATACGTTACTTGGTCAAGCACAATCTTACGGTTGAAAATTTGGAAGCCTAAGCCACCTTCAACACGACGGATTTTGTCATTACGCTTACCACAGTAAATCGTCACGTCTTTCTCTTTTTGAGTACGGTACAGTAAGTAAGTTACGTGTACATCGTATTCACCTTCAACGTCTGTTGCTTCAACAATCACGTTGCTAACCATGTGCGTTGTACGCGATGGCGGCTCTTCCGCCCACGCCATACCCGTTTCTAAACGTGCCACACGGCGCTCAAGCAAGTGTTTGTTGTCGTTGAACACCCAAGTGGTTGGTGGCTCAACTGAACGACGACGGTCACGGGTTTGCGCATTCGGTGTAGTACGCAAGGTATAAGAAATGTCTTCTGCCATGAGTTCTAACCACTCACGGAATTTCCAGTCGTCCAGCAACTTTGCTTCGCGATACAAGAATTGGCTAACTTCGTGTTGAAGTTCTAAACTGATTTGACTCATTTCACTAGCTCCTTCTCGTATTCGTCAGCTGCTTTTTCAACATCTTCCCATTTTTCATGGATCAGCAAATCTGCCCAACGGCGGTACATACCACGTGCTGCAGTTTCAGAGAAAATGTAGTTGGTAATACCCGGAATACCATCTTCACGGATTTTTTCGTTACCTTTACCCATCTCAACAATCAGTTTGTTTTGACGCGCTTTATAACCACGTAATACTTTTTGAATTTCAATCCAGTTTTCAGAGTCGTCTTGCTCTAGGAAACCTGCAGGACCGAATGCACGTGTTGCAGAACGCTCAAAAGCGTCTTTCACTTCTTGAGAAGCTTCAGCATCGGCAATACAGAATGCCCATACTTCAGTTTTGTTCGGGCCACGTGGGTGCCATACGCGAAGTGTTGCTGTACCGTTCAACCAAGACAAGGTTGGGAACATCGTGTTGTGACCAGCCAAACGTAGGGCACGAACTTCACCTAAACGCTCTTTAACTTCGTCATACGTTTCACGGAAATAGTTAGCAACTTCGCCATCTACCCATACGTTTGCATCTGGTTTTTCTGTAAAGAAGAAACCTGAACCGTGACCACGTGAACCGTATTGAAGTGCGTCTTTCGCAGTTTCCCAAACAGGACGAGCGGTTTGTGCAGCACCCAATTGTTTACTGCTGTCATCATCTGGTTTTGCACCCAAAACCTGAATGGCAGATGCGTGAGAGAACAATGCGTGGTATTGGTCAGAAGCAAATTGTTCTGCAGCAAATTTCCAGTTACAGTCAATTTCCCACTTGTGTACACCACCAATAATTTCTGTACCACCCGGACGACGATCCACCACGCCATCTAAGTACCAAGCGATGTCGCCCATGTATTCTTCTAGGTCAGGAGTTGTTTCATCCCAACAACCGAATACCAAGCCTTTGTAAGACTTCACACGGTTCACTTCCACCAAGCCCCATTGCTCTTTACAAGCACCTTGAGGATAAGCACGCTCTTCTAATGGAATATCTTTGAGTGAACCATCAATACCGTAAGACCAGCCATGGTATGGGCAAGTAAATGCACGCGTATTACCACAGTCTGCGAAGCTCACACGCATAGAGCGGTGACGGCATTGGTTTAAAAATGCTTTGATTGAACCGTCTTTTTGACGTGCCACAATAATTGGATCTTCACCCATGTAGGTGTTGAAGAAGTCGCCAGCTTTAGGAATTTGGCTTTCATGACACAGGAACAACCACGTACGGCCGAACACGCGTTCAAGTTCTAATTCGTAGATATCTGGATCTGTATAAATAGATGGAGTGATACGTCCATTTTGTGCATCGACCAAAGCGTCGATTTCGCGCACATCAATTTTTCCACTCATGAAAAGCTCTCCTGTGACCAACAACGGCACAAAGTAAATAGACTCAACTTTGGATGGATAATGATTTTTTAGGGACGTTTAGTGAAATATTTTTTTTGTTTCAATTAATAGATTTTATAGATTAATAAAACTTTATATTATGCGATTAAAACATTACACAATGATAAAACCCTATTTATTTCCTAAATGACACAATAATTTTCATCTGATGGTTGTTTATAGATTATACTTTTATTAATCTATAGTAAGACATATTTTGAATTAATCTTTGGAATGGCTGTATGGAATTACGTCACCTTCGCTACTTCATTACCGTGGCTGAAGAACTCAACTTCAGTAAAGCGGCGCTTAAGCTTTATACGGCTCAACCTTCGCTGAGTCAGCAAATTAAAGACTTAGAAGAAGATGTTGGCGTTAAACTGTTAAACCGTACCAAACGCAAGGTTGAACTGACCGAAGAAGGCGCTGTATTTCTGGAACAGGCTCGCCTGACCCTTGCCCAAGCCGACAAAGCCGTTGCCATGGCACGTCAGGTTTCACAAGCCAAACAGCAAATGCTGCGTATTGGCTTTGTACCTGTGGCGGAAATGAAAATTTTCCCTTTTGTACTGCCTAATTTACGGGTACAAAACCCAGATTTGAAAATTGAATTGCTCAGTTTGAACAACACTGAGCAAATGAAAATGATTAAAAAAGGTGAACTCGATATCACCTTTACCCGCCACAATATCAACAGTGATGAAATTGAGAGCCAGTTTGTACTGCGTGAACCGTTAATTTTTATTTTGCCCAAAGATCATCCGTTAGCAAAATACGAACGCATTCCTGTCAAAGCATTGAATGGTATTGATTTTATTATTCCTTCGGCAGAAGCTTCGTATAATCTGCATCACCTGATTGTCGATTTTGCCAAACAGCACAACATTGAACTAAACATTGTGCAAAAAGCTGACAACATTTTATTTAATATCAACTCGATTGGTATGGGCTTGGGCTGCACCATTTTACCGGGCTATGTTGCCCCCCTCACCATGGAAAATACCGTCATCCGCCCACTTGATGTAGAACTTCCGCATTTAGATTTGTACGTCAGCTACGGCAAAAACAGCCATTCCGCTGCGGTACAGAAATTTATGGAACTGCTCACACGTGTGTTCTATTTGGACATCAACCGCGAACAATAATTCTAAAACCACTCGCGTTTTTCAACCTTTCAAAAGTGCTTGCTGCTTGATGTAGTAAGCACTTTTTTTGTGCATCCTAAATGCTAAAACAAAGCTTTAGACTTAAGTCTAAACTTATTTTTTTAATCTTTTTCTGAACTACTGCTCATTCTTACACTCAAACATTCGCATTTTTGCAGTCTGCTTTTTCCTCGCTTCGCTACCACATTTCCTGCAAATTACAACTTAAGTCTAATAAGTTAAAATAGGCACCCCATCGCTATTTTCTAAAATTAAGCCGATGATAACAGGCAGTAACACCTTTAGATTGCACATCCAGAAAGGATCAAGAATGATAAAAACACCCTTCAGCAGAATGAAAACAGGGATTCAATATCGTCCTTATTTTTTTATCAGTTTTGTGATTACCATTGTGCTGTATGCTATTTTTCAGACCCTCACTGCATGGTCATGGTCAAGCTGTTTATTGATTAGCTGGAATATCGCGATTTCCTGCTATTTGGTTTTAACCATGCGCAGTTTGTGGCACAGCGATCATGCACATATTTTACAACGTGCCCAACAACAAGATGCCAGCAAATGGCTGATTTTATTCTTGGTATTTCTAACCTTAGTGATGTGCTTTATTGCGATCATTGTCGAGGTGAATTTATTTGCACAAAGTGAGTTTGTGCGCATGGGACATTTTATTTTATCCATTACCACTATTTTATGTGCTTGGTTTTTTATGCACACCATTTTTGCGATTCACTATGCGCATGACTATTATTTGGCACTGCAACAGCAGCAAGAAGGTGGTTTGGATTTTCCCAAGACGTCGCATCCAACCTATCCTGACTTTTTATATTTCAGCTATGTGATTGGTACATCTGCACAAACCGCCGATGTCTCGATTAGCTCACAACCCATGCGGGTACTGAACACGCTACATATTATTTTGGCTTATAGCTTTAATACCACTATTTTGGCAATTTGCATTAACTTGGTCGCGAGCTTTATTCAGCACTAAATTGGGTACATAAAACATCCATAAAAAAGGATGGCAAATTGCCATCCTTTTTTACCTCACTGCGCTTAATTTACGCCACGTGCAGTTAAGTAGTTTTTAATCACAGTGTTAAATTCTTCCGCTTTTTCAACCTGTGACCAGTGACCACATTGGCTGAAAATGTGTGCATCGGCATGTGGCACAATATTTAAAATATCCCATGTACGCGATACTGGAATCACCACATCTTGTGTACCGTGAATCAGCAATACAGGCACAGTGATGTCTTTCATTTTGTCAAAGTCGAGTGGGAACTCGAAACGGTCACGGTCACGCGCGCCCACAACATCCATTAAACGGTCTGAAGCATAGTCATTTTTTGCAGAAGCAAAACGGACTTTGACCAACTCATCTGTAATCAAGTCTTTATTTACCACGAACATTGAAAGCGTCTTTTTAATGCCTTCTTCAGTCAATACAGGATTTGCATGCGCTTTGAGGGCTGCAGTCTGTTTTGCACCGCCTGTACCCATCGAGATAATACCAAGAACACGCTCTGGGTAATCCAATGCCAACTGGAATGCCAACCAGCCACCCAACGAGTTACCCACCAACCAAGTTTTTTCAATGCCTAAGGCATCTAAAGTACGCACAGCATGATCGACCCATGCACGGATGCCATATTGTGTTCCTGGTGCAACCACAGTTTGACCATAGCCAATGGTATCAATGGCGATACAACGTGCTTGCTCACCAATTTGTGGCAAGTTTAACCACCAGTTTGCAGCAGCCGATACGCCTGTACCTGAACCGTGTAAAAATAGAATAGGTGTACCTTCACCCACTTCGTGATAATGCGTTAATTCGCCTTCTGCTGTTTCAATCCATTTATCTTCTAAGCCAAAGAATGGATCTGTTGTATAGTCAGGGATTTGAACAGTGCTCATATATACTCCTCGTACAGTCTTTAGCTTGCGTTTGGCTCTAGGTATAGAATTTGACGTCAAGTGGACTCATTCAACATTACTTTTTACAGGCTTATATTACCTGTTCACACAGCATCAACTGATACAAATTTACGATCACAACCCATAAAAAAACGATTAAACAACTCTTTGAATTTTATAACTTTAATAAAATAAAAGTCTTAATTTATATAAGGTATTTATTCAGTAAATATTAAAAAAAGAGCGACTATAAAAAGCCGCTCTGATTTTTATCTAGCTTTAGAATTTATAAGTGTAAGTCGTGGCGATACGGTGTTCTTCTAAGTCATTCGCAAAGTTAAAGTTGGTATCGATGAACATGTACTGAAAACCAAGTCCTTTAAGTTTACCTTCAGGCACAACATAATTTACGATTACATTCGTTTCGTTTTCTTTACCCTCTTTAAGCGACTGACCAGCATTGTTGGTTAACTTATGGTAAGTACCATCTATATTATCACCGCGAAAATGACGTACTGTCGCTGTTAAACCAGATACACCCACATCGGCAAAATTATAGGTATAACCCAAACTCCAAGAACGCTCATCTTTACGAATGAAGCTCGCCACAGACCAGTTGTCTAAGTAAGGCTGCGGCACCCACCCGCCCAAGGTCGGGAACATTGGGGCTTTTGTACCGTGCTCACCAAACATTTGTTGATAACCTAACTGTACAGTGTGCATCCCATTGTTGATTTTTGCACCCGCAGACACGGCCTGGCTGTCAATATTACCATACAGCTTGTCACCCGATTCGCTGTTGTCAAAATAGCGTACATGGGTATCCAGCTTAGTTTTTTCAGCCAAAGTCGTTTTATAGTTTGCAGCGACATAATGTTGTTGATAGATGTTGGTTACATCCGCATACCAATAACTTCCACCTACTTTAGGGGTAAATTGATGATCTACTCCCACAAGATACATGCCATCGTCTGTGCTTAATTTATTCGCTTCAGCAGCAGAAAAATTATTTTGAGGGAACAACGTAAAATCTTGGTATTGGTTATCATAACGTGCATTAATACCGTCTAAATAAGCCAAAGTTAATTTAGTATCTTTTAAATCCTTTGATTCTAACCATGCACCGCTATAAGTCGTTAACAATTGACGCGATGGGTCAAAAAACACCACAGGTGACATTGGTAATAAGTCACCTACTTTTAATTCAGTTTCAGAAAATTTAACTTTTAGAGTTGCACCGACCTTACCAAAATGATCTTTTGACTCTTTACCATCATGCGGCAAAACCCAGTCTGCATTTTTATCACGACCATTGAGTTTTACTGCGTGTTGAACCAGAAGATCAGCACCCACCTGAATTACGCCTAAATCGTGATAACCCGATTTAGCATCCAAGGTGACTGCTTGTGACCATGAACCAAAGTTCCCCGCAGGGTTGTCTTTAATTTGACGATCTAAATAAAAATTCTTAAATTTAAGTTGAACATTGCTGTCGTCAATAAAATCTGCCTGAGTTGCAGTTGTCCCTAAAGTTGCTGTCGCAGCAAAAAGTGCTATCCATAAATTGTGACGATGCATGCGTTTTTCCTATTCATCCAATAAGCGAATCTTGGCATCATGCAAAACTCTTGTCATGAAAAAAATCCGACCACAGTATTAAGCTTTTCTACAAATTCAGCACTTTCTGTATCGAGCAGCTTTTTTCCAAGTTTTTTAATTCTTTTTAACGATAAAAAATTAAGCTCAAAATCCTCACTAAATGAATTTTTATTTGAATTCACTGCTTAATTTAGGTGAAAAACGCTGTTATTTTTTGCATCATGTGAAGGATTAATCTTTTTTAACTTTAAACCCATGTGTTAGCGTTATTTTCTATAAACCGAACTTATAAGAAAAACATTTTAATCAGCACAAAATTCAGCACGTTTTACATCTTTCACAGCATAAAAAAGCACCCCAAACGCATTTGGAGTGCTTAATTCAAGCCTGCTTTATATTAAAAACTTAGGCTTGCATTTCACGTGCTTTAGACATAGTCAATGCCAAGTCTTCAATCATATCTTCCTGACCGCCCACCGTACCGCGACGACCAAGCTCAAGTAGAATTTCACGCGCAGATACGCCATATTTTGCTTCGGCACGTTTTGCGAACAATAGGAACGATGAGTAAACACCTGCATAACCTAAAGTTGCTGCATCACGGTCTGCACGAATTTGATGCGTCATCATTGGAATGATCAAGTCTTCAGCAATATCTTGCACTTTAAACAAGTCCACACCTGTTTCCATTTGCATACGGTTTGCGACCGCTACAAACAATTCAAGTGGTGTATTACCTGCGCCTGCACCTAAACCAGCCGAAGCCAAGTCAACACGGGTTGCACCTGCGGTCACAGCCGATACAGAGTTCGCAACGCCCATGCCCAAGTTATGGTGACCATGGAAACCAATTTCGATGTCTGAGCCGAGGTTGGCACGTAAAATACCTACGCGATCAGTCACATCTTGAGGCAACATATAGCCTGCAGAATCTGTTACATAGATACAGTTTGCACCGTAAGACACCATTTTTTGTGCTTCTTCGAGCAATTTTTCTGGAGAAGCCATGTGCGCCAT
Organism: Acinetobacter sp. Swhac1; assembly: GCF_013390985.1. Lineage (NCBI taxonomy): Bacteria > Pseudomonadati > Pseudomonadota > Gammaproteobacteria > Moraxellales > Moraxellaceae > Acinetobacter > Acinetobacter sp. Swhac1. Next base: position 83,542 of record NZ_JACASN010000006.1, read on the forward strand.
CATCAAGAAGCCCACAGTGTCCATACCCAGTTTACGTGCTGCAGTAATGTGCTGTTCAGAAACGTCTGCTTCAGTCGAATGTGTCGCCACACGAATGGTTGCCACGCCTACATCATGCGCCATTCTCAAATGATCAACTGTTCCAATACCTGGCAGTAATAGTGCAGAAACTTTTGCCTGTTTCAGGTTTGGAATCACTGCTTTCAGATATTCTTCATCAGTAGCGGCTGCAAAACCATAGTTCACAGAGTTACCACCTAAGCCATCACCGTGTGTGACTTCAATTAAAGGCACACCTGCATCATCCAAAGCAGTGGCAATCGCAACCATTTGCTCTGGCGTGGTTTGATGGCGCATTGGGTGCATACCATCACGTAAAGTCATATCATTAATAATAATCTTAGACATTTTGGTATTCCTTAAGCTTCAGCAGTTTTGAAAACGTGTTCTGCAAACATTTCTGCAGTACGTGCAGCCGCTGCAGTCATAATGTCTAGGTTACCTGCATATTTAGGCAAGTAATCACCCAAACCTTCAACTTCCAAGAAAATTGAAACACGGTTGCCATCAAAAACAGGGCCGTTTACAAGTTTGTAACCCGGTACATATTTTTGCACTTCTTTGATCATGGCATGCACAGATGCTGTAATCGCTGCCTGATCTGGCTCACCTTCCACCAAGCAGTGAACGGTATCACGCATCATTAATGGTGGTTCAGCTGGGTTAATGATGATGATGGCTTTACCTTGTTTTGCACCGCCAACTTCTTCAATCGCGCCTGCAGTGGTACGGGTAAATTCATCAATGTTTTTACGTGTACCCGGCCCCACAGATTTAGTTGATACCGTTGCAATAATTTCACCGTATTCCACAGGTTGAACACGAGAAACTGCAGCCACCATAGGAATTGTTGCCTGACCACCACAAGTCACCATGTTGACGTTTGGCACTTCGCCCGCTTCAAGCAACGCTTCAAGGTTCACTGGTGGTACGCAGAATGGGCCAATTGCTGCAGGCGTTAAGTCAATCATCAACACGCCAAGTTCATTCAGTTTGCGACTGTTTTCTGCATGCACATAAGCGGAAGTTGCATCAAAAGCAATTTTAATGTCATCTTCAAGTACGTGAGGAAGAAGACCATCTACACCGTCACTTGTGGTTTTTAAACCCATTTTTGCCGCACGAGCTAGACCTTCAGATGTTGGGTCAATTCCCACCATCCACACAGGCTCTAACCATTCACTGCGTTGTAATTTATAAAGCAAATCTGTACCAATATTACCTGGACCAATCATTGCACATTTAATCTTTTTCATGCATGTACTCTCTTAGAATCTCGATTTATTCCGCAGCAAACGCAGCTGTCACTGAACCAAAGCCTTCAATTTCGACTTTAAATTCTTCACCTGGCTGTGCAACAACCATAGGACCTAAAGCACCAGTTAAGATGATGTCGCCTTTTAACAATGGACGACCACGGCGCACCATTTCATCGGCTAACCACACGGCAGCGTTTAATGGATTTGCTAAACAAGCTTTACCCACGCCTTGAGAAACTACTTCTTCACCACGGGTCATCACCATTTTGCAGTTCACCAAATCCAGTTTTTCTAGCTTGACTGGTTTTGAACCTAGAACGAATGCAGCAGAAGATGCGTTATCGGCCACGGTATCAATCAAACTAATTTTCCAGTTTTCAATACGGCTATCGACCACTTCAATGGCAGGCAAGGCATATTCAGTCGCGCTGATAATATCCGCATACGTGTGTTTTTCTTTGGTTAGATCTTGGTTAATCACCAATGCAATTTCTGCTTCTACTTTTGGCTGAATCAGCAAACCTGCAGGAATCGCTTCACCATCACCATAAGCCATATCGGCAAACAACATGCCAAAGTCAGGCTGATCTACACCCAGTTGTGCTTGAACCACTTTAGAGGTCAAACCAATTTTACGCCCCACCAAACGACGACCTTCTTTTAAGGCACGTTCGGTATTCACTTCTTGAACGGCATAGGCAATATCTACGTCAGCACTTTCACCACCAAGTTCTGGGCGGATTGGCGCAATCGCAGTTTGAGAGAGTTCGGCAGTACGTAATGCTTGCGCAACTGATTCAACAACAGCAGAATTCGACATCAATGTTTCCTTAAACTGCAAAAATTGGGCATATACCCCGAGATGTTGGAAAGGTAATAATAGAAAATAGGGATGATGACCCCGATCTTGTCCATTCTCAGGACAAGCTATCCAGCTCAGAGGTATGTAAACTGATTAAGAATCGGAAAAATGGCGGGTTTATGCCAATACTTATTTTCTTTTTTTCAATAGCTATTAGCTATTAATCTATTTTTATAAAAAGCAAGCAAAACAGTTGTCTGTAGGCTATGACATTATTTTCCGAGTCATTGACTCGGCAATTCGCAGCAATCTTAAAATGTCTTAATCCTAACTTTAGACTAAAAGCTAAGCCTTTTTATGACGCTCCCAAAAGTACATAAAAAAAGAGCAACCTGAAATTTTTCAAGTTACTCTAATTTCAAATTCATCTAAATTGTTTTACTGGGTTTAACTCGCCTGACGTAAACGATATTGCTGCACTAAAAAATCATGCAAACTCGGCACATCATCTGCAATGGTTAAAGGCTGATAACGCTGCAACACCTCTACACTATGCACGCCATAACTCACGCCTACACGCGGCATGGCAATGTTTTGTGCCATTTCCAAATCGTAAGAAGTATCACCCACCATAATCGCTTGCTCGACCTGCACATCGGTACTGCTCAAAATTTCCTGCAACATTAAAGGATCAGGTTTAGATTTGGTTTCACTTGCAGCACGTGTCGCCACAAACAAATCCTGACTTTTGGTTTGCGCCAACACTCGGTCTAAACCTTTACGGCTTTTGCCTGTTGCCACTGCCAATTTCAGTCCCAAACCTGACAACTCATCGAGCATATCTGCCACACCCTCAAACCAAGCATCGGTTTTTGAGTGTTCGACATAGTGTTCTGAATAGCACTGCAAAATCGCTTGATGCAGCTCTGGCACTTCAGGAAATAAACGCTGTGCCACTTCAGGCAAACCCAAACCAATAATACTTTTAGCCGCAGCATCGGTCAGGGGTTGCTGAAATTGTTGTGCTGCGAACTGCAAACTCGCCACAATTTGACCGACGGAATTAAATAAGGTGCCATCCCAATCAAAAATGATGAGTTCTACAGGTTTATTCATATTAGGTTCCTAAATTTGATTCGGCTTTTAAATTCCCTCGCTTTACCTTAACTCAAAAGGATAAACGACCAAGAATCAGCACATATATCACAACAAATATTCGATACGCGAAGGGCGACATGGATGTCGCCGTTTCGCTGTGGCACAGAGATGTTCCATCAGCGAAACAAAAGTTTTTTGTTACTTTTCATCTTTGAAAAGTAAGGCATAGCCTATACACCAAAAATTTAAATTAAAAACTATAAAATGTGGCTGTGAATTACCCCTAAAAACCTCATCTCCTTGTTGCGAAACAATGTTCCTCATCTTTAAAAAGAAGCAAGCTGCTATCGCACAACAGAGAGTTACAAAAATTAAAACTCAGGTGGCGCCGTCGGCTTATCCGCCTTTTGCGCTCTCAACTGCGCCACCAAACTCTGCATATCTTCAGGTAAAGGCGCTTCAATCACAGGATAGCCTGGAATTTCCAAACGCATGGCATGTAAGCACAAACGACGTGGCGCAGGACCCCGATATTCAGTTTGATGACCATATTTATCATCACCTACTAGCGGATGCCCAATGCTTAAACCATGCACACGAATTTGATGGGTACGTCCTGACAACGGCGAAGCATATACCAAGCTTGCATGCATAAAACGCTCAGCCACATTCCACTGGGTTTTAGACTCTTTACCTTCTTTAGACACACGTACACGACGTTCGCCATTCGCCAATTCATAACGATGCAACGGCGCATCAATCAATTGTTGATCCAAACTCACCTGCCCTTTGACAATGGCAGCATAAGTTTTTTGGATTTTATGTTCGCGCAATAAATCTTGCAGGGTTTTTAAGGTACTGCGTTTTTTGGAAATCATCACCAAGCCTGAAGTATCACGGTCAATACGGTGAATCAATTCCAAATATTTTTTACCTGTCGCAGCACGTAAGCCTTCAATCAACCCGTAGGCAACGCCACTGCCGCCATGGACTGCAATGCCCGAAGGTTTATTCACCACCATCAAGCCTTCATCTTCATAAATCACACGGCTCAATAAACCCTGTGCCACCTTGTCTGAAATTGGAGCAGCACTGTCGTCTTTTTGTTCATAGCGAATCGGCGCCACACGAATTTGATCGCCAATATTCAGTTTGGTTTCTGCTTTAATGCGCTTTTTATTGACCCGCACCTGCCCTTCACGAATCAAACGATAGATGCGACTTTTAGGCACCCCTTTTAAACGACTAAACAAAAAATTATCGATGCGTTGACCCGCTTGATGCTCATCCACTTCAAACCAAGTGACACTTTGCCATTGTTGGGTAGAATTCATACAGTTAAGAGACCTAATAAAATACTAAAATTGATTAAAAACTGATCATTTAGGCTATGCTTTACACAAGAAACATAAGCTTAGCCCATAGGCAGATGATGCAAGGTTTGATATAGTCAGCGCACGGAAACCATCGTCAGTGGGTTCACGTTGAATCTTTTCAGGTTTTTCTGAAATAGAGCAATCAACCAACATCCCACTACATACGAGCAGGTCCCAAAAGAATTATGCCGACGCCGAAGGCTTATTATATCGGCAAAAAAGCAAACTGTTGCGTTTAATTGTACCTCAGGTACATAAATCAGTTTGCCTGAAAAAATATGTCGCCAACTCTAGTTGGTTTTTAAACGTAAACTGATACACATCAGATTAGTCGCACCCTGAAAACCACTTCAGGCTAAAGCGTTTGATGTATTGGATCTGCACAATTTGTAAAGATACGACGATAATTCCGTATCAAGACACTCTATCTATGAAAGAAGAGATGATCTTCGAGCAATGTGACAGTGAAAGTTACACACATCCAATACACCGCTCGTCCGCCAGTGAAGCGATCAGGTGACTTTATCCGTTTAAAGGTTAAAGCCGTATTGCCATCATCAATACGTGAATCATACACCGCAGCCCCACACAAAAAGGCCGGTAAAAAAAGCTCAGACCACAATTGGTTTTTTTGAGATCTGAGCAGTTGATCCGTGATGCTTGATGTTCGCTACGTGTCTAGCGATTTTTTGCTGTGTATCACTATTAGGTGTTACACCCATGAAACGTATGTTGATTAATGCAACACATGCCGAAGAAATTCGCGTTGCACTTGTCACTGGTCAGCGTCTTTACGATTTCGATTTAGAAAATCGTACCCGTGAACAAAAAAAATCGAATATCTACAAAGGTCATGTGACCCGTGTAGAACCTTCTTTAGAAGCCGTATTTGTTGAATACGGTGCAGGTCGCCAAGGCTTCCTGTCGATGCGTGAAATCGCAAACTCTTATTACAAAGCCGACCCTCGCCAAACTTCTAATATTCGTGAACTGATCACTGAAGGCACTGAGCTTTTGGTACAGGTAGAAAAAGAAGAACGTGGCAACAAAGGTGCTGCGCTCTCTACCTTCATTTCTTTGGCTGGTCGTTATTTAGTGCTTATGCCAAATAACCCGAAAGGTGGCGGTATCAGTCGTCAAATTTCAGGTTCTGTGCGTGAAGAACTCAAAGAAATGTTGGCATCTTTAAACGTGCCACGCGGCATGAGCGTGATTGTACGTACTGCGGGCATTGGTCGTTCACAAGAAGAATTACAGCTTGATTTACAACACTTGCTTGACCTTTGGGCGCAAATTCAAAACACCGCAAGCTCTGGTCCATCGCCAATGTTGGTACACCAAGAAGCAGGTGTGGTGACACGTGCGATTCGTGACTACTTACGTGATGATGTTGCCGAAATTTTAATTGACTCAGAACAAGCTTATAACGAAGCCTATAACTTCGTAAAAGCCGTGATGCCACGTCAGTTAGACAAGCTAAAAACCTATACTTTAAATGAGCCGCTATTCGCGCATTTTGGTATCGAAAGCCAAATTCAAACAGCTTATGAGCGTGAAGTTAAATTGCCTTCAGGCGGCTCAATTGTCATTGACCAAACTGAAGCATTAGTTTCAATTGACATCAACTCGGCTAAGTCTACCCGTGGTCAAGATGTTGAAGATACTGCGCTTAATACCAACCTTGAAGCTGCCGAAGAAATTGCGCGTCAATTGCGTTTACGCGACATCGGTGGTTTGGTGGTCATCGACTTTATCGACATGTCCAAAGATCGCAACCAACGTATGGTTGAAGCCAAACTTCGTGAAGCGACACAAAGTGACCGCGCACGCATTCAATTTGGTCAATTATCCCGTTTTGGTTTAATGGAAATGAGCCGTCAGCGCTTACGTCCATCACTTGAAGAAGCGACTGGCTACGTTTGCCCACGCTGTCATGGCACAGGTATGGTACGTGACCTACGCTCTTTATCACTTTCAATTATGCGTAAAGTGGAAGAAATTGCGCTACGCGAACGTCATGGTGAAGTTCAAGTCGAAGTACCTGTTGAAATTGCAGCATTCTTACTGAATGAAAAGCGTCACAGTCTGGTTTACCTTGAGCAAACTTCAAATGTGCGTGTGACTGTATTACCTCACCCACACTTAGAAACCCCACATTACGAAATTTCGTATAATCCTGAAGGTTTTGCACCAACCAGCTATGAACGTACTGAAGCAACCCGTTCAAGCGAAAAAGAGTTGGGTTATGAATCTTCTGAATGGCATTTAGAAGAAGCAGATCAATCGCACAGCCACGCTGCTGCACCTGCGGCTGAAAAAACCTCTGCAAGAAAACCACAAGCAGCACAGCAAAATAAAGCATCTGCACAACAGCAGCTTGCACCTGCGGCAGCCACAACAGCTGCAAGCCCATGTGCATGGTTAGAAAACCTGTTTGTTCAAAAGCAAGCCAGCACCATTGATCAAGCACGTAGTGCCAACAATGCAGCAGCAGCCATCGAGCAAATGGTGAATAGCGGTGCTGTGAGCCGTGGTCAGTTTGGTCAAATTGCAACTGCATCTGCTGCCCCTGCTGCAAGCAGTCAAAATGTGTACCTTGCACCATCGACAGTGGCACAAAAAACTGAACGTGACTCTGCAGATAAATCTGCTGAACGTGAAGACAAACCTGCTCCGCGTCACAACAACAAAAAGCCGCGTCACAGCAACAACAATAACAAGCACAAAGAGCAACGTGAGCCGCAAACTCAGCACGATAATCAACAACATCAAGTGCATGAAGAAGTGGTTCAGATGTCGCGTCAGGAGCAACGTCAGGAAGCGCGTGAAAACAAACGCAACTCTCGTCGTCAGCACAACAATGACCAAGCACCACAGCAGCAAGAAGCTCAAAATAACAATGAGCAGCAGCAAAATGCCGTGCCACGTCGTGACCGTCGCAACCAACCTCGTCCAGAACGCCCAAATCGTCACCGCGACCCAAGCGTATTGAATGAGCAAGCAACGACTACGGCAGTGGCTTCTAATCATCCGAAAGTGGAGTTAATTGACGCACCGCGTCAAGAGTTCAATACAACGGCTTTGGTGGTGAATGTCGATCAGGCTCAAACTGAAATTGTGGCATTGAATGCTGCGCCATTAGCGGCTGAACCAGTCACAGCAGTAGAAGCAACTGTGCCTGAAACGGTTGCTGAACCAACTCAAGCTGTTGCTGCGGTAGAAGCTGCTCCAGTTGTTGCAGAAGAAACAGCTGCACCTGCGGAAGTACAAGCACAACCGACTGCGCCTGCAAAACGTGCCAGCAACGATCCGCGTCAGCGTCGTCGTCAGCAACGTGAAGCTCAAGCACAGCAAGCAGCTGCACCAAAGTTAACACCTTCACAGGTGCCAACTTTAGCGCAATACAGCATTGGTAGCCTGATTCGCCACGTCTATGGCGAAGATTGTTCAGTTCTGATTGAACAGTTTGGTTTAATTCCAACGTTCAATCGTGCTTTGCAGAAGTTCACTGACGAGTATGCTGCAAGCCTTGTTAGCACTGCGCCTGTGGCAGAGAAAAAACCTGTCACACGTGATGTGGAAGTTGCCAAAGCTGCTCCTGAAGCTGAGCCTGCACCTGTGTTAGACCTAACACCACCAAAACCAGTGTCAGATAAGCGTGTTGCCAACGATCCGCGTGAGCGTCGTCGTTTAGCCAAACAAGCTGCTGAGCAAGCATTGGAACAAGCCAAGCAAGCACAGGCAGTAGAAAAAGCTGAAGCGGAAAGCACACCTGCAGCAGAGCCAACGACTGACGTTGTGGCAGCTACAGAAGGATCTGTAGAAGCAAGTTCTACGGTAGAAACGTCTGCAACAGTAAGCACTGAAGTCGAAGCAACTACAGAAGTAAACCCTGAAGCAGTGGCTACAACTGAAGCTACTCAGCCAGAGTTGAACGCGCAAGACGACCTTGCACAAACTGTCACTGAAACTGCAGCAGCGCAAGAAGAAACTGCCGTTGAAGTGGTCGCACCTGTACAAGCGGAATTGGCTGTAGACGACCTAGTCGAAACTGCTGAATCTGAACAGGACAAAGCAGAGAAAGAGAAAACTGCGCGTCCGCGTCGTCCACGTGGCCGTCCACCTAAAAAAGTAACTCCGCCAACTGAGTCGTAATTCGCACTTTTGCAGCGGAATAAAAAAATCCAGTCATTTTAATGGCTGGATTTTTTTTGCTACTTTAGAGCCAACGCGGTGCTGACTTAAATTTAAGCGAGCTAATTTGAACTTAGGTGTTTTTGATTTTTAACAGCTTTTCTAAAAACACCTAACAAAGCTGAAAAATTAGGTTGATTGCACTAGGACTTAGGGATTACAAAACAACAAGACGCGATGCTTTGCAGATGCAACGGATGATGACAAAAACAGGATTCTTATGAACCAGATGACAAAAAGCGATTTAATTGGCTTAACGGATGTTGCGGCAAAAATTCCGCAGTTTATGACTAAAGTGCCCCACCTGATCACAGGGTTAAAGCAAGCCTATTTACGCACACCCAATACGCCTGCAGGCTTAGGTCTTGCGTTTGAAAAAGCCGTGCATCGTAACCCGCATGGTTGTGCCTTGATGTTTGAAGATCAGCAGTACAGCTATTTGCAGCTCAACGCATGGGCTAACCAAATTGCACATTACTATTTAAGCATTGGCGCACGCAAAGGTGATGTCATTGCGGTGATGTTGGAAAATCGCCCTGAATTAATTGCCAGTGTCATTGGCTTAGCAAAAATTGGCGTTACCGTGGCTTTAGTCAATACCGCACAAGTTGCCAAAGTTTTGGCGCACAGCATCAATTTAGTCAAACCAATTGCCGTGATTGTGGGTGAAGAATGTCGCCAAGCTGTTGCCGATATTCGCCAAGAACTTGAGCTTACAGAAAATCGACTGTATTGGTTTGCAGATCAAAATACCCGTACCGATGCTGGCACTGCCCCTGAAGGTTTTCAAAATTTAGCGCAATGCATTGCATCATTCCCAAGCTTTAACCCTGCCACCACACAGTCAGTACAGGGCAAAGATGGGCTGTTTTATATCTATACCTCAGGTACAACAGGCTTACCTAAAGCGGTGATTTTCACCAATAGCCGTTGGACGTTGGCTTATGGTACCTATGGTCATGTCTTGGGTTTAAATCAGGATGATGTGATGTACTGCACTCTGCCGCTGTACCATGCCACAGGTATTGTGGTGTGCTGGTGTGGCGTAATTGCAGGCAGTGCCACCTTTGCCATCCGTAGAAAATACTCCACTTCATGCTTCTGGCAAGATGTACACAAATTCAATGCCTCTGCGATTGGCTATGTGGGCGAATTGTGCCGTTATTTAATGGATGCGCCTGCTTCTGATTTAGAGCGTGGGCATCGTGTGACCAAAATGATTGGCAATGGCATGCGTCCTAATATTTGGAGCAAATTCAAAACACGCTTTGGCGTTCAGGAAATTCTGGAACTGTATGCGTCTAGCGAAGGCAACGTCGGCTTTAGCAATGTGTTTAACTTTGACAACACGGTTGGTTTTTCACCGACACCTTATGCGGTCATTCAGTTTGATAAAGAAAAAAATGAACCCGTACGCGATGCCAAAGGCAAATGCATGAAAGTCAAAAAAGGCGAAGTCGGCTTATTGATTGGAAAAATCACCCGTCGCTCACCGTTTGATGGCTACACCGACCCTGAAAAAAACAAGGCGGTGATGATGCAAAACGTGTTTAAACAAGGCGATGCCTATTTTAACACGGGCGATTTAGTCCGCGACATTGGCTTCCGTCACGCACAGTTTGTTGATCGTTTAGGTGATACCTTCCGCTGGAAAGGTGAGAACGTATCCACCACAGAAGTAGAAAACATTGTCAGTGACTATGAAAAAATTGCTGAAGCTGTCGTGTATGGCGTTGAAATCCCACATACCAATGGTCGTGCAGGTATGGCTGCGATTACCTTAAACGAAGGCTGCCAGTTAGATGAACAAGACTTGCGTCAAATGCTGGTGGAGTTTAAAAAAGCAATGCCCGCTTATGCAGTACCCGTTTTTTTACGCATTCAAAAGCAAATGCAAACCACAGGTACATTTAAATATCAGAAGAACACCCTGAAAACTCAAGGTTTTGATTTAAAACAGTGTGATGAAAAAATTCTGGTGTTATTGCCAAACCAATCTGCTTATTGCGAGCTGACCCAAGAAATTTACGACAATATTCAACAATATCAATATCGCTTCTAAGCCACTATGTTGCCTATTTTTTGATTAGATACGACAAATTTGTTGCATTTATAATCAAACATAGGCAACTTTTTTATTTTTTACTTGCGCTCGCTTCATATCTTGCTACAATACGCTCCATCAAACGAAGTGGTGCTTAAAACCCTCTGGTTTTTCTTGCACTTCACAATCAAGCCTGCTTGATTGCTGGTTCAGGGTCGTTAGCTCAGTCGGTAGAGCAGCGGACTTTTAATCCGTTGGTCCCGCGTTCGAATCGCGGACGACCCACCATTTCCTTGATCAACCTTAGATGGGTCGTTAGCTCAGTCGGTAGAGCAGCGGACTTTTAATCCGTTGGTCCCGCGTTCGAATCGCGGACGACCCACCATCTTCTTCAAGGTTGATACTTTAAAAATGATCATCGTCATTTTTACTCCTCTGGGTCGTTAGCTCAGTCGGTAGAGCAGCGGACTTTTAATCCGTTGGTCCCGCGTTCGAATCGCGGACGACCCACCATTCCTTCTAAAAAATCTTTAAATTACCAGTCATCACAGCACTGTTCTGTGGATCGTGCAGTTTCGTAATTTACTATAGAATTCCCGTATTCTGCCCTATTTGACTAACACTTTTATCCACTACACCCTGCTCCATTCAGTTGTAGAAGATGTGCCATCATTGATAAATCATGCTTTACACATCCCAAAGAAAAACTTGATGTAAAAAAACAAAAGCCCAAAAGTTTTTCACTCATGGGCTAAGAATTGAGTTGAATCAACAATTAACTTGCTCTGATTAAATGATAATTTTGCGAAGGTAAGGGATTGGTTTTAAAGTATTCACGATTATTTTCTGTCGCAATCGCAATTTTGTTTTTATCCATAATTAAATTATGATCTTGATCAACATTATAGTAAAAGTTCACCCCAGAGGCGCGTGCCACCACAATTTGATGCGCGTCTTCATCATAGAACCATAAGTCTTTGCGGTATTTTTTTTCATTGTCATAACTGATTTGCCCCGCATTGACAAAAATACGATGCGCTGTCCCATCAGGCAATAAGGTCAGAATATAATCGACTGTTCCGCGTTCGCACATAACAAACTTATCTTCACAGCTAATCTGAATGGTATAGCGTCCCACATAAGTTAGATGATTCTCGGGAATATGATGTTCCGTTGCAGCCGTTTGTATGGGTGCGGTTGCCTGCCCTGCCACCTCAGTCAGTCTTTTGGTTTCTGCCTGTTCTGTATATTTTTGCACTGCAGCTTGCTCAAGTTGTGAGTCATCGCATCCAAGCAATGCCAATGCACTCCATATTGAAACTGCGCAAATATTTGATTTAGCTGACACACTATCCCTCATATAGAGTGACCAGACTGAATACTCAGTCCTATTCAAACCACTGAATAGGCAGCTCGATGTAAGCCATGCTTTTCCTCAATCCTTTGTGGTCAAGCGCTTACTCTGCCCATCGCTTCTTTAGGATATTTTAGGTGGATGCTGGTTTAAGCAACACCAAATGTTACATAACTTTACTAATTGCCTTGCTTACCGCCCTTTAAAAACCCAAGTGCATCACCATTTTTATTTTATATATAGATGATGTGCTGTGAAGCTAAACATCAGCCTGTATTTATTTTGAATTTTAGATCTCTTAAGGAGAATTAGATGGCCAATGTTGGTTTATATCGCTCAAACCGCTCAAATATGATTGCTGGGGTTATGGGTGGTATTGCTGAACGTTTTGGTTGGAACGCAAATTTACTGCGCTTAATTTTTGTGATTGTTTCCGTGATGAGCGCTGCCTTTCCTGGCATTTTGGTGTATTTGGTGTTGTGGTTGGTGATTCCTAAACAGAACCAGTCGAATACAGCAAACTATACTCAGGGCTACACAAGACCTGTGCGCACAGTCAATCCTGATCAAGACCGATAAATAGTATTGAAATTTTAAAGACTGACCACATCTAAGATTTATAGGTTTTAATCGTTTACCGATTCACTCGTAGACACCACCCTATTCACACAACTTTCTTCTTTTTCGCTACGATTGCTCCCCCAAGCATCGTAGCTTTTTTTTGCCTTTCAACCTGCACCATATTTCAGAGTGTCATAACAGTTCAGTGTTTTCAGAATTGAAGCGTGTTGAATTCGCATCGACAATGTGAGTCAATCAATTCGTCTTTACAGCAAGCTGTTGATTCAAGACGGCAATCATGTCGGCACGGCTAATAATCCCCACCAAACGCTGCTGATCTACCACAGGAATATAGTTAAAAGAACGCTCGACAAAGTACGGCACAAGGTCTTGAATACTTTGTTGCGGTTGCACCGTGACCACTTGGCGCAACATGATATGCTTTACTTGATGTTTCCAGCTATAAGGCAAGTCTGTTGCGTGTTTAAACCATTCCACCACTTCATACAATGCCAAAGTTCCCACCAAATGTTGTTCTGTATCAATGACTGGCAAACTCATTAAATTCATGTGTTTGAATTTTTCTAAAGCACTGTGAATATCCTCATCTTGCTGCAAACTAACCACATCTTTACTCATAATATCAGCACAAGTCAGTGCTTGAGTTTGTCGTTTACTGGCTTTGTGCTGTGCTTCTAAAATGATTTTTTGTAAGTCGTATTCACTAATATCTAGCAACTGGGTTTGTGCATCTAAAACATCTTGAATATCTTGCGGCTGAATAGTGGCTTTTTGAGTAGGTGTTGGGTCTTGGGTACGTTGATTAAACTGTGGCGCTTGAGGATAAGGCTTGCCAATCATGCGGTTAAATACGATTGCAATCACCAGCAGCAAAACTGAATTGAGCAGCACAGGATAAAAGATAAAGTGATAACCCAGTTCACGTACGGCATCTCCGCCAAGCACTGCGGTAATGGCCACTGCCCCACTCGGTGGATGCAGCGAATCGGTGGTCATCATCAAGAAAATAGATAAAGCCACCGCCACACTAAAGGCTTCTGTTAAATTTGGAATATATAAAGCACAGCTCACGCCCATAATTGCTGCAATGCTGTTCCCAACTACAATATTCCACGGCTGCGCCAAAGGACTTGCAGGCACAGCAAACAACAACACTGAAGATGCACCCATTGGTGCGATATACCATGCATTAATATCGCCCAATACCCACCAACTGATCAGTGAAGATAGTGCCAAACCCAGCAACGCCCCCAACCCACACAGCAACCTTTCTTTCAAAGGCAAAACTTTGAAATTTGGTTTAAGTGTATTTAGCCAGTCTAGTTGTGAATGAAACACGGGCAGGCAATCCAGTGGTGACAATTGGACAAGATTATAAGGCAATCATTTAGTAATGATGTATTTGTTTTATATCTTTCATTTATCAGTGAATTTGTAAAACCCCAAACCACCAGCCGCTAGTTGTGCTTTAACCTTTGCCAGCACACCTCAAAATCCTTATAATTGAGCACAATTTTTCTCTAATTTTAAGTGGATGACCATGAGTCGCGCCATATCGCATATTGATACCTTTCAAGGCTTAATTCTTGCCTTACAAAACTACTGGGCGGAGCAAGGCTGCGTCGTTTTACAACCTTACGATATGGAAATGGGTGCAGGGACATTCCACACCGCAACCTTCCTACGTGCTTTAGGTCCAGAAACATGGAATGCAGCATACGTTCAACCGTCACGTCGTCCTAAGGATGGTCGTTATGGCGAAAATCCGAACCGCTTACAACACTACTATCAATTTCAGGTAGTGCTGAAACCAAACCCAGACAACATCCAACAGTTGTATTTAGATTCTTTAAAAGCGATTGGAATTGACCCATTGGTGCATGACATTCGCTTTGTAGAAGATAACTGGGAATCTCCAACACTCGGCGCTTGGGGCTTAGGTTGGGAAGTATGGTTAAATGGTATGGAAGTGACTCAGTTCACTTACTTCCAACAAGTCGGTGGTGTTGAATGCTACCCTGTAACAGGCGAAATCACTTACGGTCTTGAGCGTCTTGCAATGTACTTGCAAGGTGTAGACTCAGTTTACGACTTGGTTTGGACTAAAGGACAGTTTGGTACCGTGACGTATGGCGATGTGTTCCATCAAAATGAAGTTGAACAATCGACCTATAACTTTGAATATGCGCCTGTTGATAAAATGTTTGAACTGTTTGACTTCTATGAAGTAGAAGCAAGCCGTTTAATTGCAGCAGAATTACCATTACCTGCGTATGAACAAGTGATTAAAGCATCTCACTGCTTTAACTTGCTCGATGCGCGTGGTGCAATTTCTGTGACTGAGCGTCAGCGTTATATTTTACGTGTACGTACCTTAGCACGTTCTATTGCTCAAAGTTATGTAGCCGCACGAGCAAAACTAGGTTTCCCAATGGCTGAACCGCATTTACGTGATGAAGTCTTGGCGCAGTTAAAAGCACAGGTTGAAGCGGAAGCCAAAGCGCAAAATACTGAGGAAAGCAAATAATGTCTAAACATACAGTTTTATTTGAACTCGGTTGCGAAGAACTCCCACCGAAAAGCTTAAAAACCTTACGCGATGCCTTACTTGCAGAAACTGAAAAAGGTTTAAAAGATGCAGGCTTAGCTTTTGATGCAATTGAAGCCTATGCAGCGCCACGTCGCTTGGCACTTAAAATTGTCAATGTAGATGGTGCGCAAGCAGACACCCAAAAACGTTTTGATGGTCCTGCTGTTCAAGCCGCCTATGATGCCGAAGGCAAACCGACCAAAGCTCTGGAAGGCTTTATGCGCGGTCAAGGTATTACGGTTGATCAGGTTTCTACTTTCCTAGCAGGTAAAGTTGAAAAAGTCTGCTACCTAAAAGATGTGAAAGGTCAAAGCCTTGATGCATTGTTGCCACAAATTCTACAAACTGCGTTGGACAATCTGCCAATTGCAAAACGCATGCGCTCTGCCGCAAGCCGTACTGAATTTGTGCGTCCTGTTAAATGGGTGGTGTTGCTCAAAGACAACACCGTGGTTGAAGCCACGATTCAAGATCATCAGGCAGCTAATGTGACTTATGGTCACCGCTTCCATGCCCCTGAAGCAATCACACTACAACACGCCAATGAATATTTAGATGCGTTACGTACGGCTAAAGTCATTGCTTCTTTTGAAGAACGTCAAGGAATAATCGACCAACAAGTAAAAGCGTTGGCAGATGAAGTTAATGCAATTGCGATTGTGCCTAGCGACCTACGTGATGAAGTGACTGCATTGGTTGAATGGCCTGTTGCACTACGTGCCAGCTTTGAAGAGCGTTTCCTTGCTGTGCCGCAAGAAGCGTTAATTACCACTATGCAGGACAACCAAAAGTATTTCTGTTTGGTGAATGCTGACAATAAACTTCAACCTTACTTCATTACTGTTTCCAATATTGAGTCTAAAGACCCGACTCAAATTATTGAAGGTAATGAAAAAGTGGTGCGCCCACGTTTGTCCGATGCTGAATTCTTCTTCTTGCAAGACCAAAAACAACCACTTGCATCACGCAAAGAAAAATTGGCCAACATGGTTTTCCAAGCGCAATTGGGTACGCTGTGGAACAAATCTGAACGTATTGCCAAACTGGCTGTTGCTTTGGCGCCAATTACGGGTGCAAATCCACAAGATGCTGAAAAAGCTGCTTTACTTGCAAAATGCGACTTAACCTCTGAATTGGTGGGTGAATTCCCAGAACTTCAAGGGATTGCGGGAACTTACTACGCACGTCTTGAAGGTGAAAATGACGAAGTTGCAGAAGCACTGGGTGAACAATACTTACCTAAATTCGCGGGTGACGTTCTGCCTAAAACCAAAACGGGTACAACGATTGCCCTTGCGGATCGTCTAGATACTTTAACTGGTATTTTCGGTATTGGTCAGGCACCTACAGGTTCTAAAGACCCATTTGCGCTACGTCGTTCTGCCATTGGTATCCTGCGTCTAGTGACTGAAAATGAACTTGATGTATCTATCGAAGACCTGATCAAGCTGGCATTGGCTGCTTATGGCGATGTATTAAAAGATCACGACAAGACTTTGGCAGATGCTGTTGCATTCCTTGAAGGTCGTTACCGTGCGAAATACGAAGACCAAGGCGTTGCAGTAGATGTGATTCAAGCTGTTCAAGCTTTATCACCAAAATCTCCACTAGATTTTGATAAACGTGTGAATGCGGTAAATCACTTCCGTGCCTTGCCTGAAGCGGCTGCATTGGCTGCTGCAAACAAGCGTGTTGCCAACATTTTAGCCAAAGAAACCGCACCTGAAGGAAGCGTCATTGAAGCTAACTTGGTGGAAGATGCAGAAAAAGCACTATTCGCTGAACTTGCAAAAATCACACCTGTGGTTGAGCCATTATTGGCAGCAAAAGACTACACCACTGCACTCTCTCAATTGGCTGCATTACGTGCGCCTATTGATGCCTTCTTTGACAGTGTCATGGTGATGGCTGATGATGCTGAGTTGAAAGCTAACCGCTTGCGTTTACTCGCGCAATTACGTGATTTATTTACACGTGTTGCAGATGTAAGTGTGTTGCAGCACTAAAGTCTTAATTGCTTGTAAGTTAAAAGAAACCCCGCTATAAATGAGTGGGGTTTTTTAATAAAATTTATTATGCAAAATATCGAAGAATGCAGAGATAAAATCTTTATATTACTTGGAAAGCAACTTATTCGCTTCCAAACCGTAGAAATGCGATTAAAGTCTTTATTAAAACTCAATCGGTCTATCAGCTTTGAAAAAAACTCAGCTCCTTTAATCACAGAACCATTAGTCAATAATCACACATTAGGTGGATTGAGCTCTAAAGCTTTGAGTTCTCTTTTCATCCGTACACAGCAAGATGAAAACTCAATTGCAAACGATGTTAAAAATTCTATTCGTATTGATATGAGAGTAGAATTTAATTTATCCGAATGTAGTTATCAGCAACTAAACTCTCAATTACAAGAGTTTGTTGCAGATCGTAATTTCGTAACACATCACTTTCAAGAAAAGTTTAACTTATCAGTGCTTGATGAATGCCATAATGCTATAGACTTTTTATTATTATTAGAGAAAAAACATAAACCCTTTTTAGATCAATTCGAGCAATATTGTTTAACTGCACAAACAGGAATAGATGCTCAAATTTCATACTTAAAATCCAACTTATTCAAAACACATTTTATTTTTCCAGTAGATGAAATCTACCAAGAAATTAAGACTCAAATTGAAAATAACCATAAAAATAATGGGTGGATTTCTCTTACAACCATCGCAGCAATCATTTTAAATAAATTCCCTGATTCTAACAAAAAGATCAAACTCGAATATGGATTTAAAAATCTTCACGATTTAGTTCTTAACAGTGGCCTTTTCTTACTTAAATCTGAACCGACATTGAAAGGAGAGAGAATACTGATTAAGCTAAACAATCAAGACGTCAATTTTACAGTTATCGAGAAATAATTATTTCTAGAAAACTTAATATCAGTTCCCTATACTCAACCTAACAACACTCAACAAGAAAACGAGCTTATGAAACTTAAAACACTCATTTTATCGGGTTTAACTTGCCTTTCTCTTAGTGCGTGTACTTCTGCACCTGTCATTTCACAGCTCACAGCAGGTGTTTTACAAGAAGTGAAAAACATTGAAGTTTACCCAGACACTGTCAATAACAGCGCCAAACTCACAAAATTTATTGATAAATGCGTGATCGAATTTACAGGCACACTGCAAGCAGGTCGTTCTATTGAACAATGGGCATTTAAAGGCAATGCATTAATTTCAGCTGGTTCTGCAACATTTGCACAAGATGGGACTAGCATAGCAACTCACTTTGACTTACATGATGCAACCGTGCAAAAAAACTTTATTACCCTACGCAACCATTTTCATAAAGATGCGCTTGCACAATGCAACTAAGCTAAAAACAGCTTTGAATGTATCTTGATGTAGCAAGATTGTTGGACTTTCAATATAAATGCAGCATCACTTGATATTTCAAACTAAGATGATAAAAGCAGTGTAGCCATTGCTGCCCTGCTTTAAAAACTCTCCAGAGTAACAAGACCCACAATTTTATGTGGGTCTTCTTCTTTAAGCCTGAAATGCTGCCATAATTTCAAATATTTTAAAGTTTCAAACACTGTAAATTTCACCTAAAAATACATCATACTTGCGAAAAATAAACACTGCAGATCATCTAGGCTTTATACAATGCAGTACATTCCATTCAAAACCTTTCAACGACCAGTATTCGGCATCCTAAGAGGCACAGCACAATGAAAAAGATCAATATCAGCATTTGTATTGGACTATTGTTCAGTAGTGCTTCGGTGTGGGCACAAAGTAGTGCTGCACAAACTCAAAGTAATAAACCAATTCAGCCTTATGCAGACAATCCAAACCTCTTACATGTTTGGGCATATAAAACTCAGGAAGGTGTGATTCAGGCAGCACAAAAAGTCGGTGAAGTAACCGAAAAAGGTATTGAAAAAATTCGCCCATCGGCACATCAAGCTTTAGACAACGCCAAACAATTGGGCAGTCAGGGTGCGGCTCAAGCCAAACATACTGGGCAGCAACTTGCCAACAATGTAAATACTAAAATTCAGGAAACCAAAGAAGTGATTACAGGACAAAGTGACCATGCCGTGCCTATCTATCAAGCACCATTAAGCGCGCCTTCACAGCATGTAGCCCCAGCAGCCACCAACACAGCACCTACTCAAGAAGCACAGACTCAGGCTGCACCAAATGCAGAGGCTGAAGAAGAAATTAAAGTGATCAAGCTATAATTTTTTTGATTTATTTTATTGGTTTGCTTGAAAAGCACAAAAATAACTCAGTGCAAATAAAAAAGCCTGCATTTAATCTGCAGGCTTATTCATGTGATAGCGTATCGATTTTTGAACTTGTCGGAATACATAAGCGCCTAATCCCAACAATACCAACAAACCTAAAGCAAAAAATAAATAAGCCTTCGGCTCAGGCGCATCTGCAAATAAAGTCGCAGATAAAATGAAACTGGACAGCAAAACAAGCACAGCAGGCATCAACAACTTGGTCATACATACTACCCTTGGAATGATCAACAAAACCATGTTTTAAGATCATCTTAGCCCAATGGCAAAACAATACAAGTGTCTAAAATTTAAACCATCTAAATAATGGATCAAACTTTGCAGCTTACTGTTCCAGTTCTAGGGTAAATTTGGCAGTATCTGGCAAATCTTCCACAAAGTCGTTGTCGCCAAACTCATCACTGCTCAGGTTCAAATCTTTATAGCTCAACACAAAATAGTCGCTATATTTTTTCAATATTAGTGGGTGCATGCCTGCAGCAAGTGCATCTTGTTCCTTGCATAGTTTCATGACATGACGATCATTCATACTAATTAAATAGCGTTCATCATTCAGATAAATTTGCACCAAACCACTGCCCTTTGCATAAATTGGAATCAGGAATTTATGGTTTAAGGCAATCGCATGTGCGGCATAGCTCTCAATTTTTTGGCTGATGATGTTAAACACCAAACCATGACCAAAATGGTCGAGCAAGACATTACGATTTTCATACGGTAACTGAATTTGTAAGCCAAGTTTGTTTAAATCGTGCTGATCGACCTGTTTATTGCTAAGCAAGGAGCGAATCAGGTTTTGTTTCAACTTGGCATCAAAAAAGTTACTGTCTAGCTGTAAGTTATTGTATTTTAAAATACGACCTAAAGACCAGCGATGGTTCGGCAAGACATTTTCAATCACTTTACGATAGTAAAACTTGCTGTTCTTTTTCACCTTGCGAATTTTTTGGTAAAAGAACGGCGCATCAAAAGAATGGGTTAAAAAGTCATTCAGTAATTCAGAGTTGGCTAAAATCGCAATCGCATCATGCCCTGTAAATGGCAAATGTAAGGTATGTAAATGCGGAATTAAAGGTTGAATTTTTAAATAGTGCCCACGATCTTCAGCATAATATTGGTCATAGACCACAATATATTCACGCTGTGCCGATACATCTTGCGCTTGAATGCGCATATTGGCATTTAAATCTGCCTGATAAAACATGTTATAGCGTGGGTCGTGAATATCTTCAGGGTCAATTGAATACTGCGGCACCAAAGCCACAATACGGTTTAAATCCAGCAAATTGGAATATTTAATTGCTGCATAGCCGCCCATTGAGCCGCCATAGCCCACTCGAATTTTAAACGAGGCAATCAGGTCTTGAATGGCTGCCAACATGGCGCGCATAGAAGCTTCAGGAAACCATGATTTTTCCTTAGGCATGACCCCAATCACATTAAAATGAAACTTTTCCAGTGATTTTTCGGCATTAATAGACGTTCCTTTGGCCCGTGTAATTAAATCGCCAAAAGAAAAAATCAGCTCCTGAGATGAGCCTTTCATGAAAATAGCGCGGATATGTCCGTCTTCAAAAATTATGTGTTTGTCCATTCCCACACCGGCGCCAAGGCGCTGAATTAAACCGTTACTTTAAACTTGAATACACTGTACGCAAGTTCAAAAGTGAATATGTTATTTTATAGATGCACAGCAGATTAAAAATCGCAAAATATGACACAATCTCTACATCCTGCCGCACAACAAGGCTTTGCTTTAGGGGCAAACCTATATCAACAAGTTCGCCCCAGTTACCCGCAAGAAGTCGATGTTTTCCTGCAAGATCGGCTCCAAGTTCCACTGAATAGCAATATTGTAGACTTGGGTTCTGGCACAGGAAAGTTCCTGCCACATTTGCTCAAACTGACAACTCAGCTTATAGCGGTAGATCCAGTTGCCAACATGTTAGCCCAATTAAAGCAACTTTACCCGCATGTTGAGACAATTCAGGCACGAAGTGAGCAATTACCACTGCACGATCAATGTGCAGATTTGGTGAGCTGTGCGCAATCTTTTCATTGGTTTGCCAATCTGCAAAGTTTAAAGGAAATTCACCGAATCTTAAAACCTCAAGGTTATTTGCTGTTAATTTGGAATCAACGTGATATTTCGGTCAATTGGGTCAATGCACTGGCAAAGATGATTTTGCCTTTTGAGGGCGATACCCCGCGTTTTCACAACCAAGACTGGCGTCAGGTATTTGACGATACAGATTTATTCCAACTTACTCACGAGCAGCAATTTCATCACACGCATGTTGGTACAGTTGAACAAGTCGTGTCTAAGCGTTTGCTTTCGACCAGTTTCATTGCTGCGATGCCAACCGAACAGCAACAACAACTTAAAAAACAATTTGAGCAATTAGTATTAGAATATACGAATAAGTATGCGCAAGATGAAATTGAATTTCCCTATTGCACGCATGTTTATGTCTATCAAAAAAGTTGAATATGACTGGAGCGAATAAATGCAAATAACCTTTAAACACATGATTGCTCCCTTAACAATTTGTTTGGCGTTCGCCCTCAGCGCCTGTGAGCGCAGCAAGATAGAAAATGCAGACAAACTCAGTCCTGAAGATCAAATCATGCAAACTCAGGTCGAGCAAGTCGCGCTTCAGCCCTTTGAAATGACTGCGGATGACCCACATGACATTCAATTGCTGATGGATTATGAACAACGCCATGACCAAATGAGTAATGATTTGGAAGATGAGTTAGAACGCTTGCATGAAAACAAACAACTCGATGCTGCATTTGCTAAAAATCGCCTACAGGACAACATTCAATCTGCCTTGAGTATGCTCAAAGAACTGGATTTAAAGACGCCACAAGGGCGTTATATTCAAGGCTTAATGAGTCATTATTGGGAACAGCAAGCGCAATATCTGGCAGCTCAAAACACTACTTCTGCACCTTATCCTGTCAGTAAAGCACAACGTCAACAAGGTTTAGCAGACTTGTTACAGGCGCAGCAACAACTGGAACATTGGCGCGGGCAATATCCACAACTGGATCAATAACGTATTTTTACGGACGCTGCTGTAAATATTGATGCACCCCTTCCGCGGCAGCGCGACCTGTCGCAAAACAGGCTGTCAGCAAATAGCCGCCCGTTGGTGCATCCCAATCCAGCATCTCACCACAAAGAAAAACGTGAGGATTAGAATTTAATTGCAATTGTGCAGACAACACCTCGCGCTTAACCCCGCCCGCACAGCTAATTGCTTCTTCAATAGGACGAAAACCCTTTAAAGGCACCGTTAAATTTTTAATCTGCTGCGCCAATTGCATAGGCTGCTGCCAAAGGGCTTTATCCACCAACTCACGCACGACTGCAGACTTCACGGCATCCAAACCCGCCTTACGCCAAATATTGCTTACAGACTGTTTTTTTGAAGGTTGCAACTTTTGACAAAGTTGCTCAATGCTTAAATCGGGCAATAAATCTAGGTGTAGTTGCATCGGTTGATGTGCAAGTTGCAACTGTCGCAACGCTCGCCCTTGCTTATAAATTAAGCCACTTTCCAAACCATAATGGCTAATCACAATATCGCCCATGCTCGCTTCAGCACCGCTCACCCATGCTTGTACACGTTTTAAAGGTTGCCCAAAAACAGGCTGCATATAGTTAGACCAATCACACTCCACCCCTGCATTACTGGCTTGAAAAGGCCGAATTTCATTGGCAGATAACCAATGCTGCCATGCACCATCGCTGCCTAATTTCGACCACGACACTGCCCCACATGCCATCACAATGGCGACAAACTGCTGTTGTTCAATGTGACCTGTACTTAGATTTTGAATACTGAGTAGATTATTATTTAAATCACATACCTGATGCCGATAATGAAACTGCACGCCTGCATCAACCAAGCGTTTTAACCATGCGCGCAGCAAAGGTGCAGCTTTCATTTCTTTTGGAAAAATCCGCCCCGATGAACCTACATAAGACTGAATACCTAAACCCTGCATCCAGTTTTGAATCCAAGCCGCATCCCATTGTCGAATCCACGGCGCCAACCATTCCGCCCGATCATAACGCTGAATAAATTGTGCAATTGGTTCGGCATGTGAAATATTCAGACCCGTTTTACCTGCCATCAAAAACTTGCGTGCCGCCGAAGGTTTCTGCTCATAAACATGCACATCATAGTCAAACTTACTCAGCACTTCGGCAGCCATTAACCCCGCAGGCCCTGCTCCTATAATTGCAATGCGCTGTTTCATGCCTGTTTACTCAATTGTTGCACTTGAGTCTGCAAGCGCTTTCGCCTCAACTGCAGCAGGTGTTAAAGTTGGCTGCTGTCCTTGCAAAGGCTGAAAATCATCAAAACGGGTTGTATAAGCGGCTGGTTTGCTGATCTGCAGTTCCTGACAACGCTCGCCACGTGCTAAATATTTGATTTCAAAGTGAGTGCGTGCGGAATCTACTGGAACATCCTGCTGAATAAATGGCAATTTCCACACTTCGATCAGCTGTTGCCGTGCTTCTGCAATATATTCAGGAATATTACTCACCAAAGTAATGCTGCCGCCTGCTTTTAAGCGTGACAACAAAAACTCAAAAAACGGCATATTCAACCAACGCTGGGTGGCATTATGCGGTTCTGGGTTCGGATATAAAATAAAGAATTGCTCAACTTGAGCAGGAAATAAAGCATGTACAATCCATGGAATTGCATCGGCATGTACTATTTGCAAGTTACGCTGACCTTCAAGTTGATGCTGTTTTTGCATCGCCAAAAATTTTTCACGGGTGCGCTCAATTGCAATCAACTTGTGCTCAGGATGCTGCCCGCTAAACAATAGGGCGTGTTTACCTTTTCCGGCCCCAATTTCCACACAAACCGATTCATTGGCAATGGCTTGAAAATCACGAGGGGCATGCATACGCTGTGCTTGAAATTGACGAATTGGCATAATCAGATCAAACTTACAAAATTCGGCACAAGTCTACCAACTCAGGTGCTATTTGCATAATCCAATCCTGTATTTTTCATAGGAGTTCAGCATGCCTCGTACTTTTCCTTGCCCACGTTGTGGCGAATCTACACAATGGGAAGACAATCCTTTTCGTCCATTTTGTTCTGAGCGTTGCAAGCTCATTGATTTAGGTGCGTGGGCAAATGATGAATATCGTTTACCCACCCAAGATGCTCCGCAAGCAGAAAACTCTGAGGAATAAGCAATAAATTTCCACGCCAAATATTGCCTAAAACTACACACAGTTTCATGGAATTTTTCACATTTTTAGAAAAATTATTCAAAATTTAGTTGTTCTATAATTGCTTTCAGCAGAATTAGCACAGGTTATACTTTGCACTATTCGTGACTCCGTCACTGCACATAACAATAAAGAAAGCAAAAAATAACCTAGGAACATTTCACCATGGAAATCATGTTAAAAGGAATTGTAATGCTGTGTATTTTACTCTCTACCAGCAGTTTAGGCTTTGGACTGTACGCGCATGATTTACTCATGCTGTGCATAGGCATCTTACTGACAATTTTCACAATGCTGTTTGCAATTGAAAGCAAACAAATGCTGAATAATCCCTTTCGCAAATAAAAAGTCAGCGACTGCTGACTTTTTCTTAAAGCATAAATACACACTGCTTTTAACCTGCTTGCCCTGCTACAAACGGGTTATGCTGTTTTTCAAATCCAATGGTACTGATGGGACCATGCCCCGAAATAAACTGAGTGTCATCGGGCAAACTAAAACATTCGCGCTGAATTGAATCTAATAATTGTTGATGATTCCCACGTGGAAAATCGGTGCGCCCAATCGAGCCTTTAAATAGCACATCGCCTGTCCACAAGACGCCATATTTTGCATTATAAAACATCACATGGCCTGGGGTATGCCCTGGTGCATAACGCACTTCAAAGCTTTCTTGACCCAATTGCAGCACTTCACCACCCTCTAACCACTGTGTAACCGTGACTTGTTCAGGGATAGGAAAACCATAACGTGCAGACACTTCTTGCAGTTGATCTAACCAAAAAGCATCTTGTTTCTGCGGGCCAATCACAGGAACATTCCAGTGATGTTGCAATGCACCAACAGCACCCGCATGGTCTAGATGCCCATGAGTTAACCACAAAGCTTTCACCGTTAAACCCAAAGCTTCAACTTCAGCTTTCAGTTTTTCAGGCTCGCCGCCTGCATCAATCAAAATCGCTTCTTTGCTTTCAGCATCCCACACAATCGAGCAGTTTTGCTGAAAAGCGGTAACGGGAACAATTTTGACTTGCAACATGGTGGCGAACCTCAAAAATTAATGGCTTAGTGTATGCTTTACAGCATCAAGATTAGCTTGAAGTAATTGTTTGAGCAAATCCAAATGATCGACACGGGTATTCAGTGCAGGAATATAGGCATATTCTTTGCCACCTGCTTGTAAAAACAATTCTGCGTTTTGAATCGCCAATTCTTCTAGGGTTTCCAAACAATCTGCAGAAAACGCAGGACTCATAATTTGCACTGACTTCACGCCCTGCTGTCCCCATTCTTCAAGTAAGACATCGGTATAGGGTTTGACCCATTCTTGTTTGCCAAAACGTGACTGGAAGCTAATTGCCCACTGATCATCATTTAAATTTAAAGCATCGGCAAGCAATTTGGCCGTGATCCGACAACGCTCTGCATACGGATCACCCTTATCGGCATACGGCTGTGGAATGCCATGAAACGACATCAATAATTTTTCTGCCACACCATGCTCGGCTTGAAATTCACGCACACTTTGCGCCAACGCCTGAATGTATAAAGGATGCTGATAATAATCACGAATGATGGATAAGCCCGGCAAATTACGCTGCTGTGGCACCCATTTGGCAACGGCATCATATAAAGGTGCAGTCGAAGTTGCCGAATATTGTGGAAATAAAGGGAACAAAATCACGTGATCTTGAGGATTTTGACTCAAAGCTGCCAAAGCCTGTTGAATACCCGGATTGCCATAGGTCATTACAGGCACAATCTCTAATTCAATATCTGAATACTGTGGTATCAACTGTTGCTTTAAAGCCGCAACCTGTTGCAACAAAATTTCCCGCATGGGTGAATCTTGCTGCCATACCATAGCATAAGCATGTGCAACACGCTTAGGACGAAATGGCAAAATGAATAAGTTCAAAATGATTTGCCAAATCGGTTTGGGAATTTCAATCACGCGCTGATCAGACAAAAACTGCTTTAAAAAACGGCGAACCGCTGCTGCAGTCGGTTCATCAGGCGTACCTAAATTGGCTAAAAGAACGGTTACTTTGGGTTTTGCTGTAGACAACATCCAGCCCTCGTGTCTGATGATTGAGCCCGACTACTTTAACAGTTTTTTCACTCTGTATTGAGAGATTAATACGGTGTTTTAAATGAATAAACCCGATCGGTATCTAGCAAATTGCTCTCTAAAAGTTTTTGCGCTTTTGCCGTGGTTTGCCACAACATCCGCTGACGATCATCACGCCCCGCCTGCACAATCCAGTCATTTTGACGCATTTGCATTTTAATCTGATGCAAGGCCCGAATATTGATTTGGGCACGTGCAACTGCATGCGCACGTGGCATGATCCGACGTGCATCCTCCAAACCAGTTTCATTCAAATATTCATTCATGCGTTTCGAAAAATATTCTTCAGGGGTTGGATGAATAAAAGTATTGCCTAAAATTGCCAACAACTGCGCCCAACTTAAACTTCGCTCAACTTTCAGCTCTCTAAAGTTACCATCCTGATAGGCATGCATGCGATATTCAAAACGATATGATTCATTCATCGACACTTTAGATACGCTTAGAAACGGGTCTGCTTCGCGCTGTCCCACATCGGTTTCCAGCTGACGTAACTTACTTTTTAAACGTTCAATTTCATCATGCAAAGCTTGTGTATTTTGCGGGCGCACCCAACCAGAAGTCGGATAACGTTCTAGCATTTGCGACATATTAAAGCGGACAGCAAGCTCTAAATCACGCAGAGTGCGGTAGCTAAACACCTGATCGACTTCTTGTTGTAATAATTTACGGAACTCTTTGAATTTTTCACGCAATTCAGGTTTTTCATCATGTAAAGATGAATCACGTGAATCTGGGTCTTCGTGCATAAATACAATGATCGGCTTTTGCTTGGTGACTGCATAAATATACTCTAAATGCATATACCCCACGCCCGACACCGATTGCTCACCGTACTGGCTGCCCAATAGAATCACCACATAATCACAATCATCAATTTGACGGCGTGCAAATGCAGTGCTGAGTGGGGTACGTTGTTCTAAACCCCACGAAAAAAAACCCATTCCCACCAATGTTTGTGCCAAGATCACTCGTTCTGGCTGCATATCTGCCCCAGACGTCGAGATAAAGACCTGATAGCGCTTATCGAGCATTGGTTTCCCCTCTCCTATTGCCATTACAAGTCGGTCACCGTCTACTTGTAATGCCTTTCCCCAATCATAAAAAAATTATCTTAAAGTCAGTCCACAGTACTCACATTTGCGATACTCCAAGAAATATTGCCTGGAATAAGATGCTGCAACACGGGCTTTAATTGTTCTGCATTGTTCCCGCTGACATAACACGCAATTTGTAAAGTATCTGCCAAACTTTGTTCAAATAATAACTCATTTTTAATTAAAATGCGGGAAGTTTGACGCGCAACGGCAATTCCTGAGTCAATTAATGTCAGTTTCTGACCAAAAATGGACTCAATCGCAGGTTTTAGGAAAGGATAATGGGTACAACCGAGCACCAAATAGTCCGCGCCCTGATCGACCACAGGTTGCAAACTCTGCTGTAAGGAACTTAAACATGCCTCACTCATTTGCGCCCCTTGCTCAACAAAAGGCACTAAATCTAGATTGGTGACATTCAAGACTTGCACTTGAGCAGGAATCGCAAAACGCTGCATCACATCTTTAATAAGTTGTCCGCGAAAAGTCGCAGGCGTCGCAAGTACAGCCACAGTTTTGCTTTGGCTATTTAATACGGCAGGCTTTAAAGCAGGCACTAAACCAATAATGGGAAAATCTTCGCCGTAATGATCGCGCAGATAATCTAGACTAAAAGCAGAAGCAGTATTACACGCCACGACCGCAACTTTACAACCTTGTCGATATAACCATTCGATTGCAGCTGCAGTGAGTTCTCGAATATTTTGATCATCACGTGGGCCATACGGCACATGTGCAGTATCGGCATAATAAAGGATGCGCTCATTGGGCAAATATTCTGCAATTTCAATGGCAACTGACAAGCCTCCTATGCCCGAATCAAAAATACCAATTGGCGCACTGGCTTGTGCTTTTGGCATGGCTTGATTTAAGGGAGAAACAGGATGAATGGCTGTCATAGCAAGAGATTCAGCAATACAAAATGGGATGAATAAAGCTTAAACCTCAGCTGCTTAAATGCAAGTGCAAATCACCACTTTTCAACGATAAAATCGTTTCGCCCTGCGCATTTTCACTCAGCTCGCCCAATTCCACCAAATGTAAAAAAGCCGCACGCTGAATCAGGGCATTAATACCAAAACGCACATGCACATAAGGACGCAGCTCACCTGCATATTCACGCATAAAAATAGGATGCTCGGCATCAACAATCACAATATCCTGATGTGTAGTGATAAGTTGAATATAATTTTGCTGTCCGATTTCGACCACATCAACCTGATTGATGAACAAAGGCTCATCTTCTACCTGGATTTCAATTTGTTCCACTGGGGTTTTTAAATAAAACTTGCCCTGCTCTTTCCATAACACACTAGAAAACAGATCAACCAATGCCTGACGTTTGATCAATTGACCTTCGTGCCACCATTCTCCATTGGCTTTGACCAGCAAATCCATTGCTCCACAATGCTTTGGATGCCATTGCTCCAAAGGAGGGATTGATCTTTTGTGACCTGACTGTCCAGTTTTTATATATTGTGCAATGTGCATTAAATTTTTATTATCAGCCGTAGCTACATTTTCTGTCGGTTTGATTGAATTATCGTCATGCTTCATGCTGCAGTACCTTACTGACGGAAAAATAATACGATTCAGCCAATTGGCTAAGACTCGGTTTAAAACTATACTAGCTCACAATACTTACCCATACTGTAAAAGACACGATTAAATTTGTGTCTGGCAACTAAAAATACTCATGGCAGCACCGTTGCTTGATGCGGTTGCCACCTTCAATTATATGAGGAGTCCTACATGGAACACATCGAACGTGAATCGATGGAGTTTGACGTAGTCATCGTAGGCGCAGGCCCTGCGGGTCTTTCTGCTGCGATCAAAATTCGTCAACTTGCAATTGAAAACAATTTAAATGATCTGTCCGTTTGTGTGGTCGAAAAAGGCTCTGAAGTTGGTGCGCATATCCTTTCGGGTGCAATTCTTGAGCCTCGCGCCATCAACGAGTTATTTCCTAACTGGAAAGAAGAAGGTGCGCCTTTAAATGTGCCTGTGACTGAAGATAAAACTTTCTTCTTGATGTCACCTGAAAAAGCTCAGCAAGCACCGCATTGGATGGTGCCTAAAACCATGCATAACGATGGTAACTACGTGATCTCGTTAGGCAACGTGGTGCGTTGGTTAGGTCAAAAAGCCGAAGAATTAGAAGTTTCTATTTTCCCTGGCTTTGCGGCATCTGAAATTCTTTACCATGCCGATGGTACGGTTAAAGGCATCCAAACTGGTGACATGGGCATTGGTAAAGATGGCGAGCCAACGCATAACTTCACACCGGGTTATGAACTACATGCCAAATACACCATTTTCGCAGAAGGCTGTCGTGGTCATTTAGGTAAGCGTTTAATCCAGCAATTCAATTTGGATAAAGATGCCGATCCGCAACACTACGGGATTGGTATTAAAGAACTTTGGGAAATTGACCCTGCAAAACACAAACCAGGTTTAGTCATGCACGGTGCAGGCTGGCCATTAAGTGAAACAGGTTCGTCAGGCGGTTGGTGGTTATACCACGCAGAAAACAACCAAGTGACTTTGGGTATGATTGTGGACTTGTCGTATACCAACCCACACATGTATCCATTTATGGAAATGCAGCGCTGGAAAACTCACCCTCTAATTAAACAGTATCTAGAAGGCGGCAAGCGTATTTCTTATGGTGCACGTGCTGTGACCAAAGGTGGCTTTAACTCATTGCCAAAATTCACCTTCCCAGGTGGTTCTTTAATTGGTGATGATGCAGGCTTCTTAAACTTTGCCAAAATCAAAGGCTCTCATACCGCCATGAAGTCTGGCATGCTTTGCGGTGAAGCAGTATTTGAAGCGATTGCTGCAGGTGTCGCAAAAGGCGGTGACTTGGCGATTGCTCGCGTAACTGAAGGCGAAGATTTCTTTGTGAAAGAGCTAACGGCTTACACTGAAAAATTCAACAACAGCTGGCTGAAAGAAGAACTTTATAGCGCACGTAACTTTGGCCCTGCAATGCATAAGTTTGGTCAATGGATGGGTGGTGCGTTTAACTTTATCGACCAGAACGTGTTTAAAGTACCATTTACTTTGCATGATTTAGTGCCTGATTTCAGCGCACTCAAAACTGTAGATGCTACCAGCTTTAAACCGAACTATCCAAAACCAGATGGCAAGCTGACTTTTGACCGTTTATCTTCAGTGTTCGTATCGAATACCGTACATGAAGAAAATCAGCCAGCACACTTAAAGTTGACAGATACCTCTATTCCAGTGAACTTAAACTTACCTAAATGGGATGAGCCTGCACAGCGCTACTGCCCTGCGGGTGTTTATGAAATCATGGAAAATGATGATGGTTCAAAACGCTTCCAGATTAACGCAGCCAACTGTGTTCACTGTAAGACTTGTGACATTAAAGACCCATCACAGAACATCACTTGGGTAACACCTGAAGGTGGCGGTGGTCCGAATTACCCGAAT
Source organism: Acinetobacter sp. Swhac1 (assembly GCF_013390985.1). Taxonomy (NCBI): domain Bacteria; kingdom Pseudomonadati; phylum Pseudomonadota; class Gammaproteobacteria; order Moraxellales; family Moraxellaceae; genus Acinetobacter; species Acinetobacter sp. Swhac1. The sequence goes on from NZ_JACASN010000006.1 coordinate 115,169, forward strand.
ATGTAATTGCGAATCGCAATTGAGAAACCCAAAAGCAGTGCCTCGGCACTGCTTTTTTATACACAGTTTACAAAATTACCAAGGTCTCATAATCCCTTACATTTTTCAGGTATTTCTCTATTCAAAAGCAGGCGATTGAATAACTTTCCTTGTTATGCTGTTTTTGCTTATTTTTTATCTTTTCTATTTTTAGTTTTTTATTTCGTTTTTTTCAGACTTGAACAACCGAAAATGTTGTTTTGTCAGCTTTTATACAATGCTATTCGGCATTTTATGCAGCACTTAGCACGGTAGCAAAATGTTGTAGATGCTGACTAAAACTGACTTGAGTGGAGTATAAAGCAGTACTTTGAGTTTTATCTTGCTCAAGCATTTGGTTGTTCTTCTTATTTTCATTAGAAGAGGAATTCCAACATGCTTAATTTAACAGACACCCTCAACCAACTTAAAAATGTGCAGGCACAACCTGCAGTCAGCTTATTTCTACCCACACATCGTACCTTTCCAGACAATCAGCAAGATGTGATTGCTCTTAAAAACCAACTTAAACAACTCGAAGAACGCCTGTTGGCAGACTATGACAAACGTCTGGTGGCACAAATTTTAGAACAGATTCATCATCAAACCAAAGATTTGAATCCCAACTACCATTTAGACAGTCTGGCTATTTTTGCCACAGCCGACAGTGCACAAGTACTGCGTCTGCCATTCCCTACCCAAGAACGTATTGTGATTGATCAACAATTTTCAGTGCGTGATTTTATTCGTGAGCTATCTTATGCAGTGCAATACTATGTGGTAGTGATCAGTCGTGAAGTTGGACGTCTGATTAAGGCCTCCAATGATCGTGTAATCCATGAGTTTTCTGTAGATGACAGCGACTTGAATGAACGACTGCCACATGGTGCATTTCCTGTTCAAAATGATAACTTATATAGCACCAGCGGTGCAGAACGTGCCACAGCCGCCAATGAAGACCGTTTACTCAAAGAGTTTTTAAACCGTGTCGATAAAAATGTGCAAACTGTACGTGCCAGTGAACCATTGGGCTTGGTCATTGTGGGTGATCGACGCAATATCAGTTTTTATGAATCTATTTGCGACCAACCCAATGCCATTATTTTCAGTGTAGATAACGTCACTCAGCTAGAACAAGGCAGCGCACAACACATTATTGACAGTATTCAGACCGAGCTAAAAAGCCATCAACAACAATTGCATCAGCAACATGCGCAGCAACTGGATGAACTCTATGCCAGTGACCGTGTTGTGACCGATCTGCAGCAAATTTATCAGGCAGTGTTGCAAAATAATGTCGATACTTTATATGTTCAACAAGGCTACATGCAGACGGGTTGGGTCGATACCGACCAGCAACGAATTTATCTAGATCAAGCGCACGCACCTGACAGCGCACAAGCCACAGACGATGTGATCAACCATATTATTGATGCAGCACAGCAACACGCTGCCAATATCGTATTTATTCCTGCCGATTATTTACAGTCCAAAGCACCACTGACTTTAATGAGTCGCTATGCGGTCTAAAACTCAGTCCATTTGACTGTGATCGAAAAAACAGCCATGCAGATTTATCTACATGGCTGTTTCAATCAAGATTCAAACTTCTCATTCATACGCAAATCTACGCTTTTTCATGACTTTCTCATGAATAAAACGATCAATTAGAATCGAGTCGTTACCGCCAACTGTACCCGATGACTGTCGCTATGTGATCGCCCGCTATATTCATAATTCAAATTGATAAAACTATGTTGTCCAAAGTGAAGTTGTGAACCTAAGGCAGCATGATATTGACCTTGATCGGCATGCCATGCATCAAACTTCAGTTTCTCCGCTGTGCCTACATAATGGGTATCTAAATATGCTTTTTCCTGAATCGGTTGGCTGTAATACAAGCTGCCTTGCAATTGCCATGCTGGATTCAACTGGTAATTGGCTTGCAAACCTGCACCAAAATTCCAGCGCTGCATCACCAAATCATCTAAGCTGTTGACACCATCCTGCTGAGTTTGTTCGGCATGAACATAATGTTGGAACGAAGCGTCTAAATACGGTTGAATCTGCATTTTTTGACTGAGTGGATAGCTATAATCTAGACGCAAACCTGCGGCATACATTTGTCCATCAAACTGTATTTTTTGTGCTTGAGCATGACCACGCTGCGCGTCAACATCCACCTGCATGCCTTTTAACCATGCCGCGACACTTAAATCACGATTAAGCTGCTGTGCTGTCCCCATAGTTAGTGCATAGGCTTTGCTCTGACTGCTATTTTTTGAGCCTGTTTGTACGGCATCATCTAAGTTCAGTTGACTGAAATCGGCCTGCGCTGCCAAGGTCATCCCTGCCAGTTTTGTTGCCACACCAACACCTTGATGATGACTACGGCGCTCACTATTTAAGCCGACATAATCCATATCATAACTTTGGTAATCACCCGAAAACCAAAGCTGTTTGGGTTGTGCGGTTGCCAAACGCTGTGCAAACTGACGTTCTTGCTTGCTGCTTTCTTCTGCGACATTTAAAACGGTATTGGCATAAAAACTTGGATCAAGTTGATGAAACAGTTGATTCAATGCCTGCGTAGAAACTGTACTTTCAGCAGCATTGCTATAACGTATAGTTTGAGCAAAATTGTTAAATAAGCGATTGGCAAAAACTTATTCAGCATCTTCCAGCGTTTCTAACTGTTGTTTCTGATCAAGACTTGCTAAAACTACATCTAAATTACGGGCAACCTGAGTACGTCCTTCAAGTTCAGCAGCAAGAGCCGCCACCGTTTCAGTCGATTTACGCTTTGCCGTAATCACCACATCGGTATTGATTGTATCTGCCGCACGTACAGGCTCGCCCGTTGCATTCAGTTCAGGACGATAACTAACTTGTGTCAACTCAAATAATGGATTGCTTGAGCGATAAGCATCGAACTCACGCTGTACGCCTTGTTGCGCACGTAATACGGTAGTTTGTGAACCTTGTGCAGTAATAAGTGGCTGATCAAGTGGCACTTCATCAAACAGGTTCAAAGTCCCTGCCAAATTGGCGGTTCCCGTTACCGTCAGCAAATTGCCAAAACGTGCTTTAAAACCCGCATGTTGCTGCTGATCTGCAGCAATCTGCATCGAATAGTTGCCTGTGATGGTTAAATTGCCTTCGTTTCAAGAAATGTACTGCCTGTTTCGACTTCTAAAGTGTTTTGTGAGGGTTCAGGTTCTTGAATCGCACTGCCCATCTCGATGTCAGAGGTATCTTGTGGTGCTTCAATATCTTGAATTGCACTATCGACCAAGACGGTGTCGGTTAAAACAGGCTCGGCTACTGGTGGAGCTACCACATCGACTGGTTGCTCTACTTCTGACGGAGGTGATTCAAGTGTAGGTATCGTATCAGGCTGATTGACATCATTATTTTCTAAAACGGTAGCATCATCGCTAGGTACAGCATCATTGCTGTCTAAAAGTGAATCTTCAGTTGGTGATGTATTGCCATGATCTGTACTGCCACCACTCAAACCACCACCATTGGATGATACATCGCCATGATCTAGCTCTAAATTCACAGGAGGTTGATCGGTAATGGGTGCAGATGGTGCGACAGGTTGCTCTACTCCGCTGCCAATGCCTTCATTTGTAGTCGGTTGATCTTCTTGGCTGACATTTTCTGCCCCCAACACATCAGTGACTTGAACTGTGCTTGGCTGAGAGCCTGAACCCGATGAACAGCCTGAGATACTCATGGCCAATAAACACGCCACACTCAGTGGCTTTAAAGAAAAGTTTTGCTTTTTATCTAAAATCATACCGTACTCAATCAAAATGCTGATAACGCAAGATTTATTGATGATTGATCACGTAAAAAATTAAGCAGATTTTGCTCAGTCTAAATGGCATATTTTTTTAAGATAAAGACAATCAGTTAAGCCCCCCAAAATTATTTTTCTTAACTTGACTACTTTAATGCGACAGCTTAATCAGCTTTTTCAGCCTTATAAAACATAAACACTGCCATATAACATTCAAACCAAGCAAAACCCCAAATCTGCTTAATTTTATCCCCAAATGTTCTGCAATCGAACTCAATAAACTGATCACATTATAGGCTAATTTTTCCATATATTAAAAAATATTTAAAATATTTTTGTTAAAAATCAATAACTAAACAATAGACCAAATTCACACTCTAAAAATTATTTCTTATACAACACACAGAACTTTGTTAGATTTTGCACAAGCACACAACTTGCCCTATAAATGCAGAAAAGTTAAAAGTCCCTTAAAAAATGTGTAGCAGATAACGCAACTCGTGGATCGTTTCGCCATTTTTCAACCCAAACTATGAAGCAGGTTAGATTGATACAAAATTGATGAAAAATTAAAAATAAAGTTGAACGTCATGGCTAAAAACACAAAAGGCATATTTCAACTTGCATGAATTGCAAATGAAATATGCCTATATGGATCACATGACTATTTATCGTGTTTAAATTATAGTGTTCTAAAAGTGCTGAGGCTGATTTTTGCCTATTAGCCTTTTTTCACCAAGTAATGAAATTCTTTATTGCCCTGCTCATCTAAGCGTTCTTCTTGCAATAACAACTCATGCCCCAAATGCATGCAAAATTTTGGAATATCCCAAGACGTCGAATTGTCAGTTGCAAACACTTCAACCACATCGCCAGACTTAGATTTGCGAATGGCTTGATGCAACATCATCACAGGTTCAGGGCAACGCAAACCACGGGTGTTCAGTTGAATGCTAGGTGTGACAGAAAGTTCAGACATGCACAGACTCGGTATTAAAACATCGGGCTAGTTTAGCATAAAGCGCAGCCTTGTTTTATGTGTTCCCGCTACGCATAGCAACACATCTCGTGACGTAATTGCCGTCATTTTCTCCCAAGATTAGCAATAGACAACTGTATTTTCTAAGGTATGATTAAGCTAAGTTTTTTAGATATAAAGAGTCTTTAGGAAAGATCATGCACGAGGAATCAGGCCCATCGTGGGGTATGCGTGGCCTAAGAAAATGGTTAGGCACTGCACCAGAAACCCGCGATGAATTGCTAAAATTAGTACAAGATTCACGTCGTTTTTTAGAACCCGATACGGTGGCAATGCTCGAAGGTGTTCTGGATTTACCTGCCACCAAAATCCGTGAAGTCATGACCCCACGTACCGCCATGATTAGCTTACAAGAAGATGATGAGCTACTCGACATTTTGCATGTACTGGTCGAATCGGCACATTCACGTTTTCCTGTGTTCTCATCTGACCAACCCGACAACGTGGTGGGGATTTTATTGGCAAAAGATTTATTGCCTTTACTGACTGAACAAAGAACCAAAGTCGATATTCGCGCCTTAATGCGTCAGCCGTTATTTGTGCCTGAAAGTGCTCGTTCAGACCAAGTATTGCGTATGCTCAAAAACACCCAAACCCATATTGCAGTGGTGATTGATGAGTATGGCACCACTTCGGGCTTGGTTACTTTAGAAGATATTTTAGAAGAAATTGTCGGTGAAATTGAAGATGAACACGACAATATTGACGAAGAAGCAGAATACATCATCCCCGATCACGACCCAAAAACGGCAAATACTTGGTTAGTACAAGCACTTACACCAATCGAACATTTTAATAATGTTTTAGATGCAGATTTTTCTGACGATGAAGTAGAAACTGTGGGCGGTTTATTGCTTCAGGAAATTGGTTTGGTGAGTGATTTGCAAGGACAAGTGATTGTGATTGGCAACTGGGAGTTTACCATTCTTGAAGCAGATGCCCGCACTATTCATCTGATTCGAGCCGTACGTCAATGAGGACTTTTTTTTCCAAGCTGTCTAATCCTGCAGAACATCAACAACTGCCCTTAATTTATCCATTAATCATTGCCCTATTGGCAGGTGCAGTGTTTAGTTTGGCACTTGCTCCCTATCATTACTGGTGGATTGCCTTACTTTCACCTGCTTTGCTGTATGCGACTTTAAGCAAACGCACCCCGAAACAGGCCTTTTTGATTGGTTGGTCTTACGGGATTGGGTTGTGGTTTGTCGGAGCATTTTGGCTCTATACATCCATTCACGTCTATGGCGACACCAATGCCTTTTTAAGCGTGCTGATGATTGTCATTATGGCGCTGTTGATGGGTTTGTTTACTGCCGTACAAACGTGGTTATATCGTCGGTTTTTCCCTGAAACACCACTGACTTTTGCACCGCTATGGGTATTTTTTGAATGGGCGAAAACTTGGGTCTTTACAGGTTTTCCATGGCTGTTTGCAGGTTATGCCTTCACCGAACGCTTTTTGGATAGCTATGCACCGTTGTTTGGTATTTTCGGGGTGTCTTTTGTGGTCATCTTGCTGGCCTGTGCGTTGGTTGAAGTCCTTAAAAAGCGTATCTTCTGGCTGATTCCATCGGCAATTTTACTTTTGGGTGCATGGGGTGCAGCACAACTCAGTTTTGTAACTGCAAAATCTGAAAAGCCACTCTCGGTTTCTCTGATTCAAGGCAACATTCCTCAAGACTTAAAGTGGCTAACCGAATACCAAATTAAGACCTTGGAAATTTATACCCGCTTGACCCGAACTGAATGGGGACGCGACATTATTGTTTGGCCTGAATCATCCATTCCAATGTTCCAGACCGATATTGAACCGTTTTTGGATGCCATGAAAACACAAGCTGAAAAAACGGGCAGTTCGTGGGTGACAGGTATTCCGTATTGGGACTTGCCTGAATCACAAGTGCAGCAACATCCAATGTATTACAACAGCATTATGGCAACGGGAGATGCGGCTGAAGGCTTGTATAAAAAGCAGCGTCTGGTGCCTTTTGGTGAATATATTCCGCTTTCAGGCTTACTGAGTTGGGTACTACCTGCGATGCAAAATGACCCATCCATGAGTGGTTTTTCACGTGGAGCGTCTGAGCAAAAACCGCTTGCAATTAAACAGCATCATTTGGGGGCAGCCATTTGTTATGAGGTGGCTTATCCGAACCTGACCCGCCGCAATGCTAGCCAAAGTGACTTTTTGGTAACAGTATCCAATGATGCTTGGTTTACGGGTACTGCAGGGCCATTGCAACATTTACAAATGGTACAAATGCGCGCCAAAGAAAATGGACGCTGGTTTGTTCGTGCCACCAATACAGGTGTGACCGCATTTATTGACCATCATGGGCATATTGTCAAACAAGCGCCAATGGATCAGGAATTTGTGCTGCGTGGTGATCTGCCTGCCATGCAAGGTCAAACACTGTATACCCAACTCAGCGATTGGCCTGTGCTGATTTTCTCATTGCTGTTGTTAATTATGGGGTGGATTTATCGACCACGTCAGGTGGATGTGTCGTTTAAATCACGTCGTTAATAGTACTGTTCAATAGCGGCTAGAAATAACCATTCATAAAAAAACCGAGCATTAAGCGCTCGGTTTTTTTTGGAGTTCACTGAATCAATATATAGACTCAACTCATCTTCTATTAAGGCTGATAATAAATGTCGGCATCGGTACCTTCACCACCCTGCTGACCATCTGCACCAAAAGAATATAAATCAAATGGACGACCTTCTGAACCCGGAATCACATATTGGATGTCATTATCCCAACTGTCTTTCGGATAGCCCCCTTTCACATAACCGCCTGGCAACCAGTTTTTAGCCGAAGCAGGCTGATTCACCAAGGCATCTAAACCACCGTCTTGCATTGAAGGATATTTTTGATTATCGAGTTTGTATTGATCGAGTGCGCCAGCCACACCTTTTAAAGTAATAACCGTAGTATCTACTTTGGCTTTTTCACCACGTCCCATTACGTTCGGTACGATTAAAGCCGCCAACACACCTAAAATTACAATCACCACCATGACTTCAATCAGGGTAAAACCAGACTGTTTACTCGGTTGCTTCTGTTTCATTCAATCTCTCTCATGTATTTATATCAATTCGACATTTATTTTAGATTCTGTTTGAAGAACGATGCTTCAAAACGATTTAAATCATATTGTTCATATTCACAATTGGCAGCATTACCGCAATCACAATCACCAGTACAATACTCGCCATCAGTACCAACATCAACGGTTCTAATAATGCCAACAGGGTAGAAATCAGTGTGGTCACTTCACGGTCTTGCATGTCTGAAGCACGTGACAGCATACGGTCTAACTCGCCCGAGGCTTCACCACTTTTGATCATTTGTACCATCATCGGTGGGAAATAACCACTGCGCTCTAATTGCGTCGCCAAGTTACCACCTTCAGTGACTTTTTCTGCCGCCAAATTGACCGCATCACGAATGACCCAGTTGTTACTGACCGCAGCACCAATATTTAGCGCATCCACCAAAGGCACACCCGACTGAGTCAAAATAGACAAGGTACTGGCAAAACGCGCGGCATTAATCCCACGTGATAATTTTGCAAATAACGGCAACTTTAAGGTTAAACGGTCAAAGGCATAATGCCCTGCGGTGGTGCGTAAAAAACGCACCAACAACAATACCCCCACCACAGAAGCCACCAGTAAAAACGGCCATGCAACACGAATAAAATCACTGGCTTTCATTAATGCCACGGTGATCCACGGCAAGGCATCTTTGCTCTGATCAAAGGTTTTAACAATATCGGGTACGACATAAGTCATTAAACCCATCACAATCGCAAAAGACATCAGCATTAAAATGATGGGATAAATCATCGCCCCTTGAATTTTTTTCTGCATGGCAAAGCGGTTTTCGGTGTAATCTGCCAATTGTTCCAGAATTAAATCCAAATGCCCCGAACGCTCGCCTGCGGCAATGGTGGCAATATATAAGTCTGGAAAACGCCCCGATTGTTGTAAAGCATTGGCCAGTGAATAACCTTCCAAAACTTTGGAACGCACCGACATCAGCAAATTTTGCACATGGGCTTTTTCACTTTGTTTACCCACAGCGCGAACGGCTTCTTCCAAAGGAATCGCAGCAGCCACCAAAACCGATAACTGACGGGTCAGCAAAGCCAAATCATAGGCGGTGATTTTTTTCTGAAACCATTGTTTGCCACTGTGTTTATCTTTTTGTTCAACGGTATCGACACTGACAGGAATCCATTCTTTGTCACGTAATTGCTGACGGATTTGTCGTGCAGAATCACCCTCTAAAACACCTTTTTGCTGCTTCCCTGAAGCGTCAATGGCAGTAAATTGATATGCTGGCATTGTAATGCTCTAATTTTCCAAAATTTCTTGCAACGCAGTTGCGTCTGACCACTAAAATCATTCATATTCTTAGATATAAATTCTGTGCTCACTCTAACACATGCCAAAGTCGAGCACGAAGCCATTTTTCACAGGACGATACGACTTTTTCTATGCCAGATTCCACTTTAGACCCACAGCCTGTTTATCGTATTCGAGTGGCTGTACCCGTATATCTTTACGACTGCTTCGATTATATGCTCAGTGCAGCACAATATCAGCAAGCAGAAGTGGGCGCGCGGGTCTTGGTTTCTTTTGGTCGGCAAAACTTGGTCGGAATTATTGTCGAAAAACTGGCACTCGACACCCCAATTGATCCACGTTTTAAACTCAAAGCCATTAGCGAACTGTTAGATGAGCAAGCGATTTTAGACCCTAAAGTTTTAACTTTGTTGACATGGTCGGCACAATATTATCAATTCCCGATTGGTGAAGTGATGCAAAGTGCCTTACCTAGCTTATTGCGCCAAGCCAAACCCTATAATTTATTGGCACGTACTTGGAAATTGTTGGATGCACATGCCGAAGCTAAAATTACACGCTCAGAAAAACAACAAGAAGCCTATAAAATTTTAAAGCTGCATCCTTCGGGAACTTCTGAAAATATTTTAAATTTGGCAGGCATTGAAACAGCAACCCTAAAAGCCTTGGCGAATAAAGAAATTTGCGCATGTGTTTTGGAAGCCCAAGATTTTAGCCCAATGCCAGTGACTTTGGCGCAAATGCCTTTAACCCCTAATCCAGATCAGAAAAAAGCCATCGACAGCGTACTTAAAGTACGGCAGCAATATAAGGCATTTTTACTGGATGGTTTAACGGGTAGCGGTAAAACTGAAGTGTACTTACACATCATGCATGAGGTACTAAAACAGGGCAAACAAGTGTTGGTGTTAGTACCTGAAATTGGTCTAACGCCACAAACCATTAGCCGTTTCCAATCGCGTTTTCACTGCCACATCGCCCTCTTACATTCAGGTTTAAATGATTCCAAGCGTTTGCAGGCGTGGCAAGCCGCACAAACGGGCAAAGCCTCGATTATTTTAGGTACACGTTCTGCGATTTATACCCCATTGCCAAATTTAGGCTTGATTATTTTAGATGAAGAACACGACCTGTCTTTTAAACAGCAGGAAGGTTTTCGCTACCATGCCCGTGATGTTGCGCTCTATCGTGCCCATCTGGAAAATTGCCCTGTTATTTTAGGTTCGGCAACTCCAAGCATTGACAGCTATGCACTAGTCGATCAAGGCAAAATGCAATGTCTGGAATTAAATCAACGCGCGGGCACGGCACTCATGCCCAAAATCCACCTGATTGATTTAAAAATTGCCAAAAAACAGCACGGTATTAGCCAACAATTGATTGATGAAATCAAAAAACGCTTGGCTAAAAAAGAACAAGTTTTGGTGTTTTTAAACCGACGCGGCTATGCACCCGTATTGATTTGTGAGAGCTGTGCATGGCAAGCCAAATGCCCGAATTGTGATGCCAACTTTACCTTGCATCATCAACCTTATACACATTTGCATTGCCACCACTGCGGTACGATTCATCGTAAACCTGAGCAATGCCCTGCCTGCAACCATGCAGAACTCAAACCAATTGGCATGGGCACTGCCAAAGTCGAAGACAGTTTAAACGAGCTGTTTCCCAATGTAGATGTGATTCGGGTAGATCGTGACTCAACCAGTCGTGTTGGCAGTTGGCAAAAAATTTATGACCGTATTCAACGCAGCGAACCACTGATTTTATTGGGCACGCAAATGCTGGCCAAAGGGCATCATTTTCCGTATGTGACATTGGTGGCAATTTTAGATATTGATTCAGGCTTACTTAGTGTGGATATTCGCGCACCTGAACGCACGGCTCAACTGATTGTGCAAGTGGCGGGACGTGCAGGGCGCGGTGAGCATAAAGGTGATGTTTATTTGCAAAGTGTGCGTCCTGATCATCCACTTCTCACCACATTGGTCGAGGGAGATTACCGCAAGTTCGCCAAACAAAGTTTAAAAGAACGCAAAGCTGCACAATTACCGCCTTATCGTTACAGTGCTTTGATTCGCTGTGAATCTAAAAGTCAGGAATTAAACCAGCAATTTTTACAACAACATGCACAATGGCTTAGAGAACATTCAGAACAATTAATTGAAATTTGGGGGCCGATTCCTGCGCCAATGGAACGTAAAGCAGGACGTTTCCATGCACACATGGTGTTGTTGTCTAAAGATCGGGCACGCTTACATTTTTATATCAGGAACTGGTGGCAAAATATGTTGCATGAAAAGCCATCCAGCATGAAACTAAGTTTAGATATAGATCCGCAAGAATTTAGCTAATACTGTAAATTGAAACTTAGCTGTATCAGCACTTATTTCAATAATCCACCGCTTTAAACTTTGGATGACCACATGTCCTTATTGTTACAAATAACCATTTTTCTAGGCGCTTCATTGGTTTTGGTTCCCTTACTAAAACGCTTTGGTATTGCGACCGTATTGGGCTATTTGTTTACAGGCATTTTGCTAGGGCCTAGCGTATTCAATATTGCCAGCGACCCGGATGCCATTCAGGAATTGGCAGAGTACGGCGTGGTCTTCCTGATGTTTATTATTGGCTTGGAACTACGTCCACAACGACTATGGGATATGCGTAAACCCATTTTTGTTTTAGGCAGTTTACAGGTCGGCATTACAGGCGTTTTACTGGCTGTGTTGGCATTCTTTGCCTTACAGCAAGGCATTGCTGCAAGCGTGGTAATTGGTTTTGCATTAGCGCTGTCCTCCACCGCATTTGTGCTGCAAATGCTGCAAGAAAAGCAACAACTCAATAGCAGTTATGGGCAGCAATCCTTTTCAATCTTACTGTTTCAAGATATCGCCGCAATTCCTTTAATTGCCATGATTCCCATGCTGGCAGGTGCTGAATCTACCCACCATGGTATTGCCTACTTTGCAGCCATTATTGCCACCTTTAGCGGACTGTTTTTATTTAGCCGTTATCTAATGCGTCCCTTCTTCCGTTTTGTGGCCAAAAGTGGTGCACATGAACTGATCACGGCAGTAGGTCTATTCATTGTGCTCGGCGTGGTCAGCATTATGGATGTACTGGGCATTAGCACCACTTTAGGCGCATTTTTAACGGGTGTCTTGTTGGCCGACTCTGAATTTCGTCATGAACTCGAAGCCAGCATTGCACCCTTTAAGGGTCTGTTACTGGGCCTATTCTTTATGACTGTAGGTATGAGCACCCAACTTTCCTTGTTGGTGGAACAGCCATGGTTGATTATTGGCGGTGCGTTGGGCTTAATGCTCATCAAACTGCTAACCCTAACGGCCATTGCACGTTATTTTGAATATTCTTGGCGCAATAGTTTGCTCTTGGCAACGTGCTTGGCTCAAGGCGGTGAGTTTGCCTTTGTGGTGCTGAGCGTTGCGCAAAGTGAAAGTGTGCTCAGTCAAGCCATGCTGCAACCGCTGACTTTGATTGTGACGTTGTCGATGGTACTGACCCCAATTTTATATTGGTTGATGAGCAGTCAAATTATCCCGCGTTTGGAGCGGGAAAAAATACCTGTGTATGATGAGATTCCCGATGCGCATCCGCCTATGATCATTGCAGGCTTTGGCCGTTTTGGACAAATCATTGCCCGTGTGGCGCATTTACAGCATCAGCACTTTACCGCAATTGACAGTAATATCGACAAAATTGATTTTGTGCGTAATTATGGCGGCAAAGTCTATTATGGCGATGCCACCCAACCTGAAATTTTACGTGCCGCAGGCATTCAACATGCACAAATTTTTATTTTAGCCATTGATGATATTGAAGATTCAATGAATGTCGCACGACATATTCGCCTGAATTATCCTGAATTGAAATTATTGGTACGTGCCCGTGACCGCCATCACGTGCATTTATTACGTGATTTAGGCGTGACCCATATTTGGCGGGAAACCTATTTATCCTCCTTGGGCATGGCCTATCAGGCTTTGCGTGATTTGGGTATTAATGAAGATGATGCCTATAAAAGTATTGAATTGTTCCGTGATTATGATGAAAAGCTATTGGCACAGCAGCAACATATTTATACCGATGAACAAAAAATTTATGAAACCCATCGTAATGCCTTGGCCGAATTAGAACACCTGTTTGAAAGTGATGCACAAAACCGTGAAATGCCACTCGGGGTCGATTTAAAACGTGGCTTACATAGTGGTCATATTGATGTAACACGTGATGCAGCAAACTGACTTGTGTTTTACAATAATGCCACCATTAAAACAGGGTTATGGAGAATTTTATGTCTGATTTACGCCAACGCTTTTTTATTGAAGATAGCCCTGTTCGTGGTGAGGTAGTTCATCTCGAAGATGCTTTGCAAACCATTCTAAAACAACGTGACTATGTGCCAGCGGTACAAGTATTGTTGGGCGAAATGCTTTGCGCCACTGCATTGTTGGCCAGTACCCTAAAAATTAAGGGTCGCATCAGCCTACAAATTCAGGCATCTGGCACGTTTAAGTGGGCCATGGCTGAATGTAACCACTTGGGTGAAGTCCGTGCGTTGGCAGACTACGAACCAGATCCACACTTTTTAACTGCAGAAGACAGCAGCACCGTACTGAAAAGTCTGGTCAGCCCTGTGTTGTTTATTAACATTGAGCCAGAATTTGGTGAACGTTATCAAGGGATTGTACCGTTAGATAAAGCCAATTTAGCCGAATGTTTAATGCAGTATTATGACTTATCTGCACAAATTCCTACCCGTATTGTGTTAGCCAGCAATGCAGAACGTGCGGGCGGCTTACTAATTCAACTGTTGCCACGTAACAGTGAAGAAGAACAACAGCGAGTTGATGAAGATTTATGGCCACGTGTGACTATGCTCACGGAAACCTTAAAGGCCGAAGAATTGACAGATTTAGAGGTCAATGAAATTCTGTACCGTTTATACAATGAAGAACAAGTGCGTTTACCTGAAGTAGAAGCACTGCGTTTTGGTTGCACTTGCTCCAAAGAACGCTGTGCCAATGCCTTAATTCAAATTGGTGTCGCTGCAGTACGTGAAACGCTAGAATATCAAAATCCAATTACCATGGATTGCCAATTCTGTAGCGCACAATATACCTTCAGTGCCGAAGAAGCCTTAGGTTTATTTGGAGAACATCTCAGTTAAATGGCATGGTGAATACCATGATTAATATGTGATGTAATGCTGAAAATTCATCAAAAATGAGCAGTACATTCTGCTCATTTTTTATTTACGTGATGACCATCGTCAAAACCTATTATTTTATTACTTTTCATGTGATTAATTTCACAAAACTTTCATGCAATTACTAGAAAATACCGCGTAAATTGGGTATAAATAATCCCATATTTTTTTTATGCCTTTATATATTTTGGGCTGCTTCTTCTCTGGGATATTGATTTTATGAACACCCTGTTCTTTTCTCGTTTAGCATTCATCAGCGCGATTTGCTGTTCAAGTTTAGCTTATGCAGCCAATGCAGACCCACTTTTGGGCAAATGGAAAACATTAGACTACCGCACAGGTTTTTCATTGTCTGACGTAGTCATGAGTAAAGATAAACAAGGTGCGTATGCCGCTACGATTATAGAACTACGTGCGGTTCCTGGCGCACCGCGTTTGGAAAATTGCACACTCTGTACGGGTAAAAATAAAGATAAGCCACTGTTAGGTTTTGTGCCATTAAGTCACTTAAAAGCCACGCCAAGTACTCAAATTGAATTTTATGAAGGTGATTATTTAGACCCACGTACGGGTAAGCAATATAAAACTCGTGCCCGTTTAAGCAGTAACGGCAAACATTTAACCCTCTACAATGTAGATATTTCTACCAATGCCAGCCGTAAAATGACTTGGATTAAATACTAGTCGCTGTTCTTTCCCCATCTCTTTTTAAGCGATAAAAGTCTGAAATGATTGATATATCCTAAATTGGACTTTTATCGCACTCATCAAAACAATAGCTTCAAAAGCGAAATAAAGCTTTAATTTTCACGTTTTTCTTGCGTATTTCTCTCTAAATTTACCATAATCAATTTGCGTCTTCAGTATTTTCTTGCTATAAAGCTCAAAATAGAATTTTTACTCTATTTTTAAGATTTTTAACGCATTTGGGGACACATTGATGAAAAAAAATTATAAAGGGATTTTTGCAGGTCTGATTTTCGCCACACTTTCTAGTTTAAGTTTTGCTGAAAGTGATCCTCTAATTGGTAAATGGAAAACCATTGATGACCGTACAGGGTATTCACGTGCCGATGTCGAAATTCGTAAAAAAGCAGATGGTACCTATGAGGGTATTATCGTTGAAACCCGCAATGTTCCTGGCGCAGAAAAAATGGTGATTTGCAGCAATTGCCCAGGTAACTTAAAGAATAAACCTTTTATTGGCTTGCCATTTATTTGGGGCTTTAAACAAGACCCGAAAAACCCACGTGAATTTAACCAAGGCCACGTGCTAGACCCAATTGGCGGTAAGGTTTATAAAGGTAAAGCACGTTTAAGCGCTAACGGTAAGCGCCTAACCTTACGTGGTTATGTTGGTGTTTCTGTAATTGGCCGAAGCGTGACTTGGGTGAAATACTAAGTTCCATCGCCATTCAGAATAAGCTGCTGATCCCAAAGACCCTTTCAAGGGTCTTTTTTATTGTCATACTTTGAAACAATAAGCTTAAACTTTAGGCTATCACTTCTGATGAAATGCTTGAATAATTAAACACCTTGCACAAAAAATAATCTATATTGGTTGTGCATTTTAATTCTAAGCAGAATAACTCAACGGCATGGATAGGCCACAAATTCACCAAAGCAATACAAATAATAGACTCAATTGCATGCTATAGGCGCTAAATTAAAGGATCATCCACTTTGATATAAAGCAATCAGATGCAAATACAATCCCTCATTTCAGGTTGATGATTCAACTTGAAATAAACTAGAAGGAGTATGCTATGACCACTATTCTATATCGTGAAATCTCTTCAGACGGACAGCACACAGAAATTATTGAAGAATTTACCCAGTTAGATTTAAAAAAATTTGCCGAAGCGTGTGGGCAAAGCCCTGAATGGGTCTTACAACTTTTAGAATATGACATCCTGCCTTCCCGCCCTGCCGAACGCATCCACCAATTTTTTAGTGAAGATGTCAGCCGTGCACGCCAAGCCTATCGGCTGCAACGTGATTTTGATGCCAGTTTTTCAGCTGTCGCCATGATGCTTGACCTGATTGATGAAGTGCAAAAATTACGTAAAGAAGTTAAACATCTGAATTTTCAACATAGTTAATCCTCACGCTCTAGCTGTGTGATTCATCACCTTGCTAGAGCGTTTTTCTTTCTATGCCCGTAAATTTATTTGATGAGAATGATCGACACAATGAAAACCAAAGACTGCAACAAGAAAATTAAAAATATGTTTCCTGAGTTTCGTGATTTAATTCAGGGATTACGCGACAACAATCCACATTTTTCAAAAATTTTTGAAGATCACGAGCAGCTAGACCGTGAAATAAGCCAGTTAGAGCTTGATCCTGTGCATCAAATTAATGATGACATTGAAGCGCTGAAACGCAAAAAATTAAGACTAAAAGATGAAATGTATCACTTGCTGCGTAATGCACAAAATGATCAATTGGCTTAAAAATACATACAAGTCTGAACTGCAAATCCTCATACAATCAAATACAGGACACAGCAAGAAAAAGCAAAACAAGATGGCGTATTTAAACCCGAAACCCGTGTTCAAAGACCATTCAAAAATCTGCCATCTTGAGCTTAATATCCGCAATCTCGTTCAATCTGTGGATAAGCTTATCAGCCCTATGGATAACTCTTGAGCTCTGTGGACAACTTTTGCGATGAATGACCTTGTGATATCTCTATCGGATACAAAACTTTATCTATTACCATATCTGCAAGTTGAGCTTCTGAATTATTTAAGTTTAGTCAGTTTTTCGACTTCCTTTAAAGTGCCTTTCACGGTTTGCTTAATGGGTTCATAGTCTAAAAACCAAAATAAGCTCATGTGTTGATCGCTATGTTGTTGCGCCAACATATCAATCACACTTTTTTCACCCCGCCCCACCATGTGACGTCGATAGAAATAATACAGCAACAGTAAAGTGGTCATGATCATTACACCCAGCATAATCCAAAAGGCCTGTGCATGTTTTAAACCTGGCATAAACTCAAAGTTCATACCATAAATACCTGTGAACAAAGTCAAAGGTGCAAAAACTGCGGTAATGATGGCTAAAATCCGCATATTTTCATTGGTTTGGTTGGCAATGGCAGAAAAATGCAGATCAATTGCTGTTTGCACTGCAGAACGTAAGCGAATGGTATGCTTTTGAATTCGTTCAATATGACTGGTCAAATCATCCAAACGTACCAAAATAATATCCTGTCGTTCATTACGTTTTTTTCCACGTAAATGTGGGTAGTTATCGACAATTTCATCACGCAGTTCCTGCAAGGCTTCAATTTGCTCTTCACATAAATTTTCAACTTGCTGAAACGCCATATTTTCTTGCAGCAATTGATGCCAACGGGTAAAACGACGATGCCCCTGCAACAACTCTTGTTGCCAATATTCCACACGACGGGTCAGTGGCATACGAATATCCAAATAATCATCCGCCACCAAATTCAGTAAACGTAAAGTTAAATCTAGTGGTGTTGCTGCCAATTTACGTGCTTTATTCTGTTCTTCAATCGGGCGTTGCACCGCAGCTTCCACACGTGACAAATAACTTTCTATGACTTTATTGCCCTGTTCCCGCACCGTAATCAAAATCTGCGGTGTCATAATAAAGCTCATCGGCGTAGTAGCAAGTCCAAAAAACCGTTCATGTTCTCCGCCTTGCTGCCCTGTTGCAATACAGTCTTCAGGTGTGATCAGTTTTCGAAAAATCAATAAGTCATAATCATCTAAAGTATCAAACGCACAAGGATGCTCTATATTTAAAATATCGCGCACATGATATTCATTAAGTGATAATTGACTGTGCTGAAAAATCTCGTGTTGCCACTGTTCTGCACGGTTAAGCACATCATCACGGGTGCAATCAATCCAGATAAATTCAGGTTCAAGCCCTTCGATTGGCTGTTTTTGCACATAAATATTGGTTTTGTGATTGGTATGCAGATAAAAATAATAACTTTGCATAGAACGGGCACTCTATTTTCAGTTTTCTTGTACGATTTTTTGAGATTTTAAGATGTACTCATCTTAAGCCTCCATCAGGCTTCTTTTCAAATACATGCTGTAATTTATACCGCTTTTCATGTGACCAAGATGGTTTTTGTACGGGGCAACAAAATTTTTAGCATAAAAAAACCCGCATTCAGATTGAATACGGGTTTTAACCATTTCAGATCATCAACACAGCATTACGCTTGTTCGATGTCTTTCATGGTTAATTTGATACGACCACGGTTGTCTACGTCGGCAACCTGTACTTTCACTTCCTGACCTTCTTTCAACACGTCTGCAACGTTGGCAATACGCTCATTTGAAATTTGAGAAATGTGAAGTAAACCGTCAGTACCTGGAAGGATATTGACGAACGCACCGAATTCCACAATACGGATCACTTTACCTGTGTAAATTGTACCTGGCTCGATTTCAGCAGTTAAAGCCTGAATTTTTGCAACAGCAGCTTGCGCAGCAGCTTTAGTTTCACCAAATACGCGCACTGTACCGTTATCTTCAATATCAATTGCCGCTTTTGTTTCTTCAGTAATTTGGCGGATGGTTGCACCACCTTTACCAATCACGTCACGAATCTTGTCTGGGTTGATGTTGATCACTTGGAAAGTTGGTGCATGCATAGAAATTTCTGGACGCGCACGTGAAATCACTTGGTTCATTGCATTTAAGATATGCATACGACCTGCATAAGCTTGGTTTAATGCAACTTCCATGATTTCTTCAGTGATGCCTTCAATCTTGATGTCCATTTGCAGTGCAGTAATACCGTTGGCAGAACCTGCGACTTTAAAGTCCATGTCGCCAAGGTGGTCTTCATCACCCAAAATGTCAGAAAGCACAGCGAAACGCTCGCCTTCTTTCACTAAGCCCATTGCGATACCCGCAACTGGTGCTTTCAATGGAACACCTGCATCCATAAGTGATAACGATGCACCACAAACAGACGCCATAGAAGATGAACCGTTAGACTCAGTGATGTCCGATACAATACGAATCACATACGGGAAACGATCTGCCGCAGGAAGAACTGCTTGCACACCACGACGTGCCAAACGACCATGACCAATTTCACGACGTTTAGGACCAGATTCACGACCTGTTTCACCTACTGAGTATGCAGGGAAGTTGTAGTGCAACATGAAGTTGTCGGTTTTAGTACCCGATAAAGTATCGACCATTAAGGCATCACGTGTGTTACCTAAAGTCGTGGTAACTAAAGCTTGAGTTTCACCACGAGTAAACAATGCAGAACCGTGTGCACGCTCTAGAACGCCAACCTGTACGTCAAGCGCACGAACGGTTTTGGTGTCACGACCATCAATACGTGGTTTACCAGATAAGATGTTGTCACGTACGGTACGGTATTTAAGATCTTCAAAGAGTTCGTTCAAGTCATCTGCAATGCCAGTTTCGTCATTTTCAGGAACGAATTGCGCAACCGCTTCTGCTTGAAGTGCATCTAATGCAGCATAACGGTCTTGTTTGATGGCAATGGTATAAGCTTCAGAAATTTTTGCTTCAAACGCTTCTTTTAATTTTGCACGAAGGTCTTCGTTTTTCTCAGGAGCAGTCCAAGTTGACTCCGTTGCGCCTGCCGCTGCTGCAAATTCTTTGATCGCTTGAATTGCGATTTGCATTTCGTCATGACCGTAAAGCACTGCGCCTAACATTTGGTCTTCTGAAAGTTCTTTCGCTTCAGATTCAACCATCAATACAGCAGATTCTGTACCCGCAACCACAAGGTCAAGGTCAGATTGCGCCATTTGTTCAAAGTTCGGGTTCAGCACGTATTCGCCGTTAATTAAACCCACACGCGCCGCACCAATTGGACCACGGAACGGTGTACCTGCAATCGCAAGTGCAGCAGAGGTACCCAACATTGCAGCAATGTCAGCTTCCATCGTTTTGTCAGAAGATACAACTGTCGCAGTGACTTGAATTTCGTTGTAGTAACCTTCTGGGAACAACGGACGAATTGGACGGTCAATTAAACGTGAAATTAAAGTTTCTGCTTCTGAAGCACGGCCTTCACGCTTACCATAGCCACCAGGGATACGACCTGCAGCATATTGTTTTTCTTGATAGTTAACAGTCAGTGGGAAGAAATCTTGACCCGCTTTTGCAGTTGGTTGAGCAACGACTGCAACCAATACAGTCACGCCACCCATAGTAATCATTACCGTGTTGGCTTGACGCGCTACACGACCAGTTTCAAGTACAACTTGGTGCTGACCAAATTGGAATTCTTTACGAATAATATTAAACATCGACATGTTTTATTTTTTCCTAGTTCTTGTGAACAATTATTCTCGTGGAGACCCCTAAGGTTTGGCATTCACAATACTATTGTTTAGGTAAATGACAAAGCTTAGAAGCCGACCTCACTCGAATGAAACACGAATTTTAAACACAAAGAAGGAGCGAATCATTCGCCCCTTCCACTGATCTAGCCACGGCTAGATATACTTTAGTTTTCAGTAATACAGCATTCAACATGCAATAGTCCGAAAATAAAAGCTTAAATCGAATTAACGACGTAAACCTAAAGCAGCAATCAATGCGCTGTAACGAGTCACATCTTTGCCTTTAAGGTAGTCAAGTAACTTACGACGTTGGTTAACCATGCGGATTAAACCGCGACGGCTATGGTGGTCGTGTTTGTGCTCTTTGAAGTGACCTTGTAAGTCATTGATTTGAGCAGTTAAAAGCGCTACTTGAACTTCTGGTGAACCAGTGTCGTTTTCAGCACGAGCAAATTTAGCAATGATCTCTGCGCGATCTGCGTTTGTTAAAGCCATTCGATTTCTCCGAGATGCTTAATAAAAGATTTGATACCGATCAATTGATTGCTCAATTGACTGCCGTGCATCACTACAGCAAGGGCATCATTTTAAGGCAAAAACGTTCCGATTGCAAAACAGAACGACAAACACGCGCTTTAAATTTTTTAAATGTCTAAAAAATATGATTTATGCTAAGGGCATACACATCATGTTAGCTATAAAGTATCCAAGGAAAATAAATATACAATTGCATATCATTAATAATGCGTCACATTTTGCCAACTACTTTTCATCTACTGGAATATTTCGCCCTTAAAATAAAACAGCCCGAGCAGAGCTCGGGCTGTTTTTGCGCTGTAGTTTCTTGTCTTGTTATTCTTATTGTTTTGTTTATTGTAGTTATTTGCGCGTTTTCGCGTCTTTTTCTCTGAACATTCCTGTTCTGGGTTTCACTTCCTTGTGTGGTAGATTTTGCCATAATACAAAAGTCAAAGAAGTCGTATTTCTCGTATCTACTTGTAAGCTTTTTCTTACACCAGCTAAACTTTGTCTGTATTGTCTCTGTACACGACAAATTTCACAGAACCCTTATCCTATCAGGGTTCTGCCTTCTTAAAATTGCCAAAATTTCCTTAAACTCTTCTTTTTTCCCAAAACCAATTAAACGCTGAATCGCCATTTGAACATAGTCTAAACCATAGCGAAATAAACTCATTGAGAGTCGTCCATGCTTCTTTATTTTTATCGCTTTTTTTTGATCATGTTGCCATTCACCCGTTAAGTAACACCAACAGAAGCTTATAGCTAACACCGCAATCAATTTTTTCACTCGTCTAGGGTCTGTCAAGCGCGTATTTTCAAGATTAAACCCGCGTCCTTTGAGACAA
>NZ_JACASN010000060.1:0-5840 GCF_013390985.1 Acinetobacter sp. Swhac1
CAAAAAACTGAAATGCATTTTCTAGACCATCGATCCATGCATCCGTACGTTCATGATCATAAAATTTCACGAAAGTCGCTCTGGAATACCCTAATGTTGCGACAAAGGCTTTTAAAGTCGTGTTGTTGCGTCGAATTGTGGTGAAATCCACCTGCATTTGTTGGCCAGGTTGGGTTTCAAAACGAATGATCGGTTCCGGTTGAGCAACTGGTTTTAATGTTGCAAGGTATTCCCTCAAGATCCTGATCTTTCCTGGATATCCCAACCCTAAAATTTCCTGGTAGAGCACAACAGCAGGAATCCATTCAGGATGAGCTGCGTTTACACGTTGGAGTAAATAGGGTTTATATGGGTCAAGGATACTTATTCTAGGCTGTATACGCTGATACTGAGGTGTGGTGTTTTGCCGTAAATATTTACGTACGGTATTTCTGGACACCCCCAGTTCACGACTAATGGCTTTAATAGATTTACCTTGTTGATGAAGTATTTGGATTGTCACTGCTTGCTCCAAAGTTAACATGTTGAGCAGTCCAAAATGACCGCTATATTAACCAAGGGGGTCAGTTTTTAAATGCCATTAGGGGGTCATTTTTACACTGCCGCTAACAATTTAACTCTAGCATAGATCTGTCAGACTTGAAGTTATCTCTGTAGCAATGGTATTGTTTTGTACAATATTCGCCTGCTTGATTTGAGTTTTAGCTGTATTTATAAACTTTTGGCTTTTCCGGTCGCAGGCTCTATAATTTGCTCGTTTAAATCCAACTCTTCGTCTAACGTCATCTATTTAGTGTGCATGCGGCCTCCGGAGCATTTTCCGTGGCTTATTTTACCGAAGCATCGGGATTGCTAAATAGAGCTGAACGCTGTAATGCGCTTTCGAACTGAGCTTTCCGTAACTTCGGCATTAGTTCATGTACCTTGCTTACTGGATGTTGGTTGACGCGCAGCAGCACGTCCGTCAGATAATCGTAAACGTTAATAGCAG
Source organism: Acinetobacter sp. Swhac1 (assembly GCF_013390985.1). Classification (NCBI taxonomy): domain Bacteria; kingdom Pseudomonadati; phylum Pseudomonadota; class Gammaproteobacteria; order Moraxellales; family Moraxellaceae; genus Acinetobacter; species Acinetobacter sp. Swhac1. The sequence goes on from NZ_JACASN010000060.1 coordinate 992, forward strand.
TGTTGACCTTGCTTTGAATGACGCCAACATGCTTAGCACCAAGCTCCGTTCAGCAGAATCACAGCCAGTTTTTCAGTTATCCCAAGTGTCACTCTCAGATTAAAGGCCGCCATACCGGATGTAGTGCCAACAAGAAAACTAAAACACAACTTCGCTGATCATCGCTGAGTGTTTATAAATCGTCTCCCATCACCGGTATCGATAAGCAGATAAGCCTGGTTATGCCATTAGCAGTTCTTGAAGCATTCCTGCTTTCAATGTCGTCAACGTGATCACGATTTGAGTTGAGATAACGACTCTGTTGCTGAAGACTCTCAGTTAATTGCCACTCACCAGATTCAAGAACAGCACCCGCTAACTCGGCACATACTGTTGCAAAACCATAAAGCGCTTGATTATCGCGGGTAAAACGCAGCGGCATCGTCTGGCCTTTTACAAGAAGGGACCATTCCAAAACTCTGTACTTACCTTTTAATCGGTTACTGACAAAAATAGTTATACTTGTACCGCTGGCGCCAACAACTAAAAAGCTCGTGATAGCTAGTCCTATCAGAGACCATAACTCTGGTTTCCCACTTAGTAACAGTGGATTAGGCAAATGACTCCTCAAAACGAGATCAGCACCAAGGGTCAGCGCTGTTTTATACACTGCTTGTTCTAATAATGGAGTTGCATTGACCAGTGACGCAACAGCATCACAACTATAAGGTTCTAGAACTGCCGTAGCTCTCAACCATTCTGTTTCATGGGCAATCGCCAACAAATTTGACCAAATTCGAACCAGTGCCGCTATATGAATGGAGTTTTCATCAGTCAGGACGGTTTGATTAAGCTGCTTATCCAGTTCCTGATGCCAGTATTGGTATTGGCTTGTCAAAAGTACAAACAACTCAGATTGAAGCAACTTATTATTAGTTACCGGTCTTATCCTATTTGACATCTCATTGAATAGTTGTATAAATTTTTTGTCTGCTTGTTGCTCACGCTTTAGCAGATCTTGCTGTTGTTGAAGCATCTGTAAATCGTATTCAATGGCCTGCTTAAAAAGTGTGAGTAAGGAACAGTGTTGTGATGCCCGATCTGGGCTTGAAAAGTCCAACATACACAAAGTACCGAAAGTTTTTCCGCTAGGCCAAAGCAATGGCAGGCCATAGTAATAACTAAAGCCTGCTGCAAATGTTGGGTTATTGTTTTCATATCGGGTACCGATTGCATTTTCAACTAGTAATGGCTGGTTACTGGAAATGACTTGGGAACAATAAGTGTTAAGTGCCAATGGAACAGGTTCACCGCAATAAAAAGTTGGTACTGACACACTGCCAACAGCCTGACAAATTTCGTTTTTATCTAATCGATTAATCAGCACACAAGGCACTTCCGCGACTTGAGCCATCGAGTTTACAATGCCTTGCCAGCGCTCTAGGAGCAGAGCGGTTTCTATGCTCAAATCTACTGCCATTTGTTCCCTCAGTATTTAAATAGTCCCCTTTTGCATCATTCGATCTTGTTTATCTCAGAGTATCAAACAGGAAACAAAGTGATTGATGTCAATCAGGGAATTAGCAGCATTGATGCATTAAGCGGCGCACATACACTCTAAGTAAAGTGCTTAAGTCTGATTATGGCAAGAAATTGTTACTTTGTCAGGGATAGTCAACACTTTATTAGCGAGAGACTTGCTTGGCTGACATTTAAGACAAATCGCGAGATTCCAAATCTGCCACCAACAGTCGGAACTGAGTAACTCACTTGAGCTTTAAAAAGTAAAGCATTGAAATATTTATGGTATTTATACATCCTACCTAGCTCACAGCAGAGTTTAGCATCGTGCATTAATATGACCTTACACTAAAAATACGTACTAGTTGACGTCTATCAAACTCGTTTACGAGATAGTGTAGTGGTCGACAAATTTTGGCCACATCGTTATTGCCTAATAACCGATGCTCTCTTTAAATGCGAAATGAGTAGTGCACGCATTTTTAGCCTTTTGGCAAAACGTTGATGTCTCGAAATTTTCAAGCGCTGTGCCTTGTTTATTTTCAGAAACGTCTGCTTTCAGTGAGTTCCTGATGCTCGGGCGCTCTAAATTATGGGTATAGACAATCTGATTTGCCCTATATTTGCAGTTTTTCGTGAACCCTTAATTTCACAACTCTTTTAATCTGATATCCAAAGTCTGCATCCATACATAGCCCCTACGTAAACTGTCCAATAGGTCATGTTATACGAACTATTGAACATATTATATCTATTTTACATGCTGTAAAGTCAGTCTAATCAGTAAGTGGATGAAAACTAAGGAGGCTTTATGAAACTAGATTATGTGATCGTTGCCGGAGGGTGTTTTTGGGGTCTCGAAGACCTCCTTAGAAATCAGGACGGCGTGACGTCAACGAAGGTGTGTAGTGGCACTGAAATGGCGACTGCGCAAGACGTGAAGATGAGCTGTCTGATAGCAACGGATTATCAAGCAGAACCTTCTTAAATACAATTTATTCCACGCCAATACAGCGTGCTGTCTTTCAAATCACTAGGAGAAATTTATGTCACGTTTGAACACCCCTACCACAATCGACGCCGCGCCTACTGCTACCCATACCTCACTCAAGGCTGTGGAAAAACAACTGGGCCGCGTTCCTAACATGTTCCGCGTCGTTGCCAACAGCCCTGCTGCGCTGACTGGCTACCTGCAATTGAGCGCAGCATCAGCACAGGGCGGCTTGGGTACAGCGACTCTTGAGCGTATTGCCCTAGCCGTCGCTGAGATCAACGGCTGCGATTATTGCCTTGCTGCCCATTCCTTCCTAGGCCGTAAGGTGGCCAAGCTTGATGATGCTGAACTCACTGCCAACCGCAGCGGTGCATCAAATGACCCTAAGGCCGACGCAGCCGTGCGTTTTGCTGCCGCCGTAGTCCGCCAGCGCGGGCAAGTCAGCAATGACCAGGTCCAAGCGGTGCTGAACGCTGGCTACAGTGATGCACATGTAGTGGATATTCTGTTGGCTGTTGCCCTGAACACTTTCACTAACTACGTTAACGAAGTGACACAGACCGAGGTCGACTTCCCGGCCGTTCAACCACTAGGCATTGATGTCTAATCCATTGGTGCTCAACTACAGCAATTACCTAAGTTAGGTTCGACTCGAGTAAACATATAGTTTTTCTCAAGAGTCATATCATTTTAGTGGGCTACATAGAGTGAGTCCACATGGCTAAAAATAATTGGAGATATAAGATGACTATTCCCGAAATTGAAAATGGTGTCCAGACTACCAATACCCTTAGTAATAATCTCGGTGCAAAAATCACTAAGTTTGGTATAGGTGGCATCTACGTTGCCATGACGATAATATATTTGTGGTTTGGTGGCATGAAATTCACTAGCTACGAAGCAAACGGTATACATGGTTTTGTTAGTAATAGCCCTCTGCTTTCGTGGATGTATAGCTTCCTCAGCATTCAAGGATTCTCAAATTTTCTGGGTGTGCTTGAAATTTCAGTTGGCCTGTTAATCGCTGCACGAGTTTTCTCCCCTAAGCTCGCAATCTTGGGCGGTGTACTTTCAACCGGACTCTTTTTTACGACATTGTCGTTCATGCTGACTACACCCGGTGTTTTTGAGGCATCTCTTGGGTTTCCTGCGATCTCTGTGGTTCCTGGCCAGTTTTTGCTAAAAGATTTAGGCTTGTTTGTCGTGTCTATATTTATCGTAGGTACATCACTTACAGCACTGGAGCACAAAAACAAATAAGCCTCACCCGAAACAACTATAAGTTAGATGGCTCCTAAACACATTAGAGAGCCTTTATTTTTATCTTTTAAGTGCTTCAAGTACGTGCCTTACTAGAGGCTGTTGATCTTTGAGTAAGCGTCCGCTGAATCCCATACCAATTTTTAATTCGATTCAGGTTTCCAGCAGTGTGGCAGTAACTCTTCAATCTGGGTCACTTTATGTGTCGGCAGCCTTTTCAGAACATCACTTAAATAGGCATACGGATCCAGCCCATTCTGCTTTGCTGACTGGATTAAAGTCATGATATTTGCCGCTCGCTGACCGCTGCGCAGCGAACCTGCAAATAGCCAATTCTTACGTCCCAACGCCCAAGGTCGCATCTGGTTTTCCACCCAATTATTATCTATAGGTAGATTGCCATCATCCAGATAGCGGCTTAAAGCTGGCCAACGCTTCAGAGTGTAATTGATGGCCTTGGCGGTTGGAGAACTCGATGGCACAGTCAGTTGATGTTGGTTAAGCCATTCATACAGTTGTTGCATCACCGGTTGACTATGCTGTTGTCGGTATTCGCGGCGGTCTTCCGCTGTACCATCGGTCTTTTTCCTGAGTTCTGCTTCTATCGCATACAGTTTCTGAATCAGCACCAATGCCTGTTCAGCGACCTGACTTTTCCCGGTCACATGCAGTTCATGGAATTTACGACGTGCATGGGCCATGCAGCCCACCTCAATGACATCGCCTGATTTAAAGCGTGCTTTATAACCACTGTAATCATCACAGACCAGATAGCCCTGCCAGCCTTTCAAGAACTCTTCAGCATGCTGGCCTGAACGACTATCTTGAAAGTCATAGATCACTGCCTGAACTGGATTGTACTGTGTGGTGGCATAGGCCCAGACATAACCTTTCTTCGGTTTTTTCTCATCATCACCCATCCGCATAATGGTGACTGGTGTTTCATCTGCATGCAGCACCTGCTGTTGCAGCACCACCTCTTTTAAGGCATTGGCCAGAGGCTCCAGTTCTACACCGCAGCGACCTATCCAGTCAGATAACGTTGATCTAGAAAGCTCGATTCCCGCCCGCTGATAGATCAGACGTTGACGGTAC
>NZ_JACASN010000061.1:0-5411 GCF_013390985.1 Acinetobacter sp. Swhac1
CGATAGGTATTTAACCAAACAATGCCTGATCGAATTGCTTTGGTCATGCGATGCGCACGGCTTAAATTGTTGGTAAAGACTCCAGCAGCAAGACCGTAAGGGGTGTTGTTGGCCTTCTGGATAGCATCCAATTCTGTGGTAAAACTCACCACCGATAGCACTGGCCCAAACAGTTCCGTCATAACACAATCAGCTTGCGGTACATCGCTGCAATCTAAAATTGTAGGCGGATAGTAATACCCTTCTCGCTCTAAAGATTTTCCGCCAATCAGTAGTTGTGCACCTTGTTGAAGTGAACTTGCCACCACTTGTTCAATTTTTTGACGTTGACGCAGTGTACACAATGGACCAAATTCAGTTGCATGATCATCAGGTAAACCAATTTTGATAGTTTGTACGCGCTCAACCAAACGCTGCACAAACTCATCTTTAATAGTTGATTCAACCAACAAGCGTGAGCCAGCAACACAACTTTGTCCTGTTGCCGCAAAGATTGCCGCAACTTGTGCATTTACCGCACTTTGTAAATCAGCATCGGCAAACACAATAAAAGGAGATTTTCCACCTAACTCTAATGAGACTTTGGCAAGGTTCTCAGCAGAGTTGCGCACAATATGGCGTGCTGTTTCTGGACCACCAGTAAATGCCACATGAGCCACGTCTGGATGACTACTTAAAACTGCACCACATTCAGGGCCAAAACCTGTAATAACATTCACCACACCAGCTGGAAATCCTGCTTCATGCACCAAACGCGCGAAAGCAAGTAAAGGCGCTGGTCCCTCTTCAGAGGCTTTCAGAACAATACTGCAACCTGCCGCCAATGCTGGACCAACTTTAACCGCAGACAAAAATAATTGGCTATTCCACGGAACAATTGCAGCAATCACACCTACTGGTTCACGGATGGTCCATGCTTGCATATCTGGTTTATCAATCGGTAAATAGCTACCTTCGAGCTTGTCTGCAATCCCTGCATAGTAACGATAATATTCAGCTACATAAGCAATTTGGCTCGACGTCTCACGAATGATCTTGCCTGTATCACTGGTTTCATATTGAGCCAATTGCGGTGCAGCTTTTTCGATTAAATCAGCAAGTTTATATAACAACTTTCCACGCTGTGAGGCAGTTAAACCTGCCCAAGCCGCATCTTGCAGAGCCTGAGATGCAGCGGCAACTGCACGATTGACTTCATCTGTACGTGCTTCAGGCATTTTCGCCCAAACTTGCCCTGTCGCAGGATTAATGCTGTCAAATTGTGCAGCACCATCCTCAAATTGACCATTGATATACAACTGGAATTGAGAAGTCATGTCTTCTCTCCTATGCAAATGCAGGCATCACTTCGTTGATCATACGTTGTAACGATGCTTTTTTACGCTCAAAGCTCATTCCTGTATCGATCCAGAATGAATATTCGTTATAACCCATTGCTTCATAAGCTTTTAGGCGATCAATCACTTCTTGCGCCTGACCAATTACATTATTTTTACGCATAGCTTCTGGCGTATAAAATGGATGAGCTGCAATTTCTTCATCACTCAATGGCGCGATTAGACCTTGCGTAATTTCACGCTCATTTTTAAACCATGCGCCAAAATAGTTATAGAATGTATTGATTTCATCTGCTGCTAATTGAGCATCTTCTTCACTATCAGCGACATAGGTATGACGCAATAACATAATTTCAGGACGAGGAATATCAGCAAACTTTTCACAGGCAGTATTAAAATGTCCCATGAGTTTTTCAACTTCTTCATCACCAAAATGTAATGGTGTGACTTGTACATTACAGCCGTTTTGCACCGCAAATTCATGGCTATTTGGATCACGTGCTGCTACCCAAATCGGTGGATACGGTTGTTGTAACGGTTGAGGTGCAGAAGTGGTTTTCGGGAACTGCCAAAACTCACCATTATGCTCATAATCACCTTTCCACAGGTTTTTAATCGCGGGGATCATTTCACGTAAACGCTGACCTGCACTCCATGCATCCATACCAGGCACCATACGCTCATATTCAAACGAGTAAGCACCACGTGCAATGCCAATATCTAAACGACCATTGGTGATAATATCCGTCATAGCAGCTTCACCTGCCAATTTAATTGGATGCCAAAATGGCGCAACCACTGTACCCGTGCCCAAACGTACATTTTGGGTTTTATTGGCAATATCAACTAAGTTAATGAATGGATTAGGTGCAATCGTAAAATTCATTGCATGATGTTCACCTGTCCAAATCGCATGCATACCACCTTGATCGGCAATCTGGCAAAGTTCAATCATCTCATCATAGAGCTGCTTCTGCGTTTGTTGATCAGAAACACGCTCCATGTGTACAAATAATGAAAAACGCATAGTTAAACTTCCTCTTTAACAATTTGACGAACCGTACCGCTAATTTGATTACCGTAATAAACACCATAGGTTTTAAGGTGGTTTTCTTTACGATAACGCATCAACATACTTTCTAAAGCGCTATCCACAAAAGTCAGTTGCTCTAAATCATTTAAATCAACAAATTGACCTTTGGTCGCATGTGCGATCGGGGTATTACATAAAAATGCAATATATTGCTGCTGGGTAGTCACATCATCATAGACAGAATAGATAAAGCTTGGTGAGGCTTCTGGCTGATAAGCTGCAAAGATTTTTTCAAGTGCTTTTTCTGCACCATCTTTTTCAACCATCAAATGTGGCAATGTCCACTTTTGATCCTGTGTCTGTTCAAGCAAGATCTGATTTTCATGTCCAATCAAAGCCATCATCATGACTTTCATACTCGAAATCACATCAGTAGATGATTTGGCAGGTGTGAAATAAGCTCCACGGTAATACCCTAAACCAGCAAAGCCTGCTGAGCCAAAATCTTCAACTTTACCAATTAAAATCGCATGATCACCTGCATCTACAACTTGATACGTCGTGCAATCAAACCAAGCACTGACTTGATCAATTATAGGGTTATGAGATGCGCTCTTTGTCCATGCTAAATTTGCAAATCGATCATCACTTGGGCGAGCAAAAGTATTCGAAATATCCTTTTGTTCTTCTGCCAAAATATTAATTGCAAAATGTGAAGCATTGGCAAAGTTATTATAATTGCTTGATGTCTTGGCAATGCTGACAAGCAGCAAAGCTGGGTCCAAAGACACCGAAGCAAAAGAGTTCGCAGTAAAGCCTAATGGTGTTCCATCATCTTTACAGGTGGTTACGACGGTTACGCCAGTCATAAATGAGCCAAAGGCATCACGTAGTTCGCGTATTTTATTAACACTATCCATTTCACTCATTGTCTTATTCCTTCATCAATGTGTGGCAATTTAGACTTGGGTTTCTAACCACGCCTGCATTGCAATATTTACTTGGTCTGGTGCAGTCAAATTCACCATATGACGCTCATTTTCAATCACAATAGCGGTGCCATTTCTCGCTTGGCTTGCCATTTGTACTGCCATTTCTGCTGTTGAATTTGGATCATCAGTTCCAGTTAAAACCAGTGCTGGACACTGAATTTTGCTCCAGTCATCTGCGTAAATTTGATCGCCATGTGCAAATGCCGCATACGCTGTGGTATATCCAGACAAGTCCACATTTTCCAACCAAGACTTGACTTTTTCAGCAGCAATTTGTTCTGCTTCACTGTTACCAAACCAGCGCTGCAGTGGTGTTTCAACATCAATATGACCTTTTTTTAACTCTTCTGCACGATTCACAACAGCATCACGAGCTTGGCTTGTACGCTTGTATACACCGTTCAACACCGCCATTCGTTTGACTAAATCAGGACGAGTTGCGCTTACCCCTGTCGTAATCAATGAACCCATCGAATGACCCGCCAAATTCACTGCACCTAAATTCAATGCTGTAATAAATTCGATCGCCCAATCAACAAATGCTTTTAAAGGTGCACCATCCGCAAGTTTTGTACTTTTTCCATGACCCGGCATATCCACCGAAATCACACGATAATGTTTCGAGAAATATTCGATTTGTGGATACCAAGCGGCTGCTTGCATACCTACACCATGGATGAGAACCAAAGGCTCTCCTTCTCCTTGCTCAAGATAATGAGCAATCCGATTATTTGACAGCTGCAGGGTTTTTGAGATCATGACCTAACTCTTCCAAATCTTGATAACGATCGCCAATACGATGATGTGGACGTCCACCTGTCGCTGCACCAATTACAATCACAATTTCATCGGCAGCAGGTGCATCTGGAATTGCAAATTGAAGAGTCAAATAATGAGAACGACGGCCTTCATCATTTTTATCCATCATTGGAACAAGAATCGAAGCATTCGCTGGACCACGCGTATTATTAAAAGCGAGATAAGACTTAGCCCCGACCGCATTACGATATGTATTTCCAAAATGTAAGGTATGGATGAGGGCTGATGCATGCTCTAGCTCACCATTCAAACCTACGACCGCACTTTTACCAAATGCTTCTACCGCTTCACCTGAACCGACTTCATCAAGAATCAATTGAGTTAAATGTTCACTTAGAATCGGAGCAATACGGCGAACCTCAGGTGTTAGGTTTTCGACATAACCCTGACCAGCCCATGGGTTTTTGATCACAGCAGCAGCAGCCACCATTTTTAACGGTTTTGTTGCTTCTTTATCGCCATCGACATAAGTCGTTTCAACATGAAGAACTGTTTTACGGATTAGATTCATGGCATTTCCTTGCGAGTGAATTTATTTTTACATTCGTATTATGGTATACCATAATACATAATGAAAAAAAAGCAAGAGTTTGGTATGCTAATTTTCAGCTATAAACATGTAACAAAATTTTGACTTATTAAAATCAGGAAAGATTAATCATCTATGAATCTTAAAATTGAAAATCCACCTGTGACTTTACGCGAGCTTTGTTTGAATAAAGTACGTAACGCAATCATTACAGGCTATTTCCCTTCTGGAAAAAGATTAGTCGAAAGAAGCTTGTGCGAAGAATTAGGAGTAAGTCGCTCTGTTGTACGTGAAGTCATTCGTTATTTAGAAGCAGAAGGTTTAGTTGAAATTCTGCCAAACAAAGGCCCAATTGTTTCATTATTGGATTGGGAAATTGCATCACAAATTTATGAAATTCGACTACTACTCGAACAAAGTGCCGTTGCTGATTGCACCCAAAACCTAACTGCTCAAACAACAGAAACACTGAAAGTATTATTGATTGAACTTGAGCAAGCCTTTGCAGCAGATGATATTAATTTAATTATTTCTACCTCTTCAAAACTCTACGAAACTATTTTTACCACTGCAAAACATCATATTGCTTGGGAAGTAGTACAACGTTTGAATGGTCGAATTAGTCGTCTTCGTGCAATTACCATGAAATCGACGAAGCGTGAAATTTCTGGCTATCAACGTATTAAAAATATGTGTGAAGC
>NZ_JACASN010000062.1:0-5115 GCF_013390985.1 Acinetobacter sp. Swhac1
CAAAAAACTGAAATGCATTTTCTAGACCATCGATCCATGCATCCGTACGTTCATGATCATAAAATTTCACGAAAGTCGCTCTGGAATACCCTAATGTTGCGACAAAGGCTTTTAAAGTCGTGTTGTTACGTCGAATCGTGGTGAAATCCACCTGCATTTGTTGGCCAGGTTGGGTTTCAAAACGAATGATCGGTTCTGGTTTAGCAACTGGTTTTAATGTTGCAAGATATTCCCTCAAGATCCTGATCTTTCCTGGATATCCCAACCTTAAAATTTCCTGGTAGAGCACAACAGCAGGAATCCATTCAGGATGAGCTGCGTTTACACGTTTGAGTAAATAGGGTTTATATGGATCAAGAATACTTGTTCTAGGTTGTGTACGCCGATACTGAGGTGTTTCCTTCTGCCGTAAATATTTACGTACGGTATTTCTGGACACCCCCAGTTCACGACTAATGGCTTTAATAGATTTACCTTGTTGATGAAGTATTTGGATTGTCACTGCTTGCTCCAAAGTTAACATGTTGAGCAGTCCAAAATGACCGCTATATTAACCAAGGGGGTCAGTTTTTAAATGCCATTAGGGGGTCATTTTTACACTGCCGCTAACAACCAGCGGCGAAGAGTTGTTCAGGATTCGTACCATTACCTGTACCCCCCATAATTTTCGGCACCGCCAATTGAACATCTAAATGACCATCGGACGTCGTTGCACGACCATCACGACCACCAGTGGCTTTTGCATGGGCTGTATAAACTGCTTTTTCTAAAGTCATTTTTCTAATCCCTCAGATGATGGTTCAAAATCATATCGTGGGGGATTTTGTTTAAATAATATTCAGTTTTTTTGTAATTTTATACAGAGTGAAAATCAATATTGAACCAAAACACGGTGCTGCATCAGTGGCATTGATGCACGAATCTGTTGCTGTTCGTCTAAGTCAAAAGGAACCGTGAGTAGTTGAGCGCCTTCTTCTGCGGTGATTGCTAAAATTTGACCGCGGCTGTTGCTTGCTCCAGCATGCCCCCAAGTTTGACGCTTTTCACCATGCCAACCTTGTTGTGCGGCACCCAGTACAGCACATTGGCTATCCATGGCACGCGCCTGCAAGAGCAATTGCCAATGCATTTGACCTGTGGTGTAAGTAAAAGCCGATGGCGCAGTTAAAATATTGGCGCCTTGCGCACGTAAAGTTAAGGCCAATTCAGGAAAGCGCAAGTCATAACACACCATTAAGCCAATGTTGCCAAACGGTGTTTTCGCCACAACGACTTCAGAGCCGGGTTCAAAAAACTTAGATTCCTGATAACCACCAACAGAGTCACCAACTTGCACATCAAACAAATGAATTTTGTCATAACGTGCTTCAGTTTTTTCTGGGCTAATACATAAACTGACCGTACGCACACGACCATCTGCAATTGTTGAACCATCAGGGCGATATGGGCAGGGCAATGTACCCGCCACAATCCAGATTTGATATTGATGTGCAAGCTGTTCCAAACGCTGTTGAATACTTTCAAACTGTGCCGCGGTTTCGCATTGTTTGCCTGCTGCAAAGCAAACAAAGTTTTCTGGAAAAACGATCAGTTCTGCACCATCGGCTTTACTTTGTTGAATCAATGTTTCAATGATTTTGAAGTTTTCCTCAATATCATTTTGTGAGTTCATTTGAGCAACAGAAAGTAAAGTCATCAAAGCATTCCTGAGTGAAGATCAAGCGTTCTGCTGATTTTGCTCAGCACATTGATCGAGATTATCTTGTTCTTTTTGTAGCTGTTTCACCAAAGGTTCGAACATATTTTGGTTGTTTTCATTCAGCTTCATGAGGGTTTTATGGGCATCTAATACCGTAGTGAGCATATTGCTATGCGTGACGTGTTCTTCTACCAGCTCACGCGTGCAGACAGTTGGGTCACCACAGTAATTTAAAATCACAAACACCTGTCCTAAGCCCATGCTATTGGCGAGCGTAGTAATGTCTGGATTAGTAGAGAGCATAACTGCTTGAATGTTATGGATTTGTTTCAGTTTTAAGCCTAGCTTAGCCAATACACCTAAAACTGTACTGTCAATAAATGTAGTTTGGGTTAAATCTACAATTGCACCCACCACATTAGATTGCTGTTCAATTTTACTGAGTAGTTTGTCTAGACTAATACAAGATTGGGCACGCACTTCGCCAAAAAGCTTAAAGATATGCGTTCCATTCAAACTTGCATATTCAACATGACCTGTTGACATATAAATGCCATTTGCAGAGAAGGATTAGATAATTATCCCATAGCGACTATATAGACTCAAGTGGCTTACAGTCGTATATCTTGGGTTGAGAAGTTAACTGGCTGATTTATTGGTTATTTTGTTCGACACAAACTCAAGATCGCAATGTCATCTGCTACATGATCGGGTGCTTGGAATGATTGATTTTGCAAGTGAAAGACCAATTGTTCAAACTGTTCATTCAAACCACCGCTATAAGGTTCCAATGCACCATCGGAGCAGATAATAAACCGCGCCTGTTTATTTAATACGCACTCAAATTCCTCAACTTCTAAATCTTCAGTCAGTCCCAAAGGAAAACTACTGGTATTTAAAATTTTAGGTGCTTGATTGGGTTCGATAATAATGGCAGGTGGATAATGCCCCGCACTCGACCAACGCAGTTCGTGGGTTTCAATATTTAAAATCCCACTAATCATGGTGATATGCTTTTCAATATTTTCTTGAACCAACATGCCATTCAGCTTCTTAATCAGTTCGCGTGGTGTTTTGGAGCGACCATGAAATGCAGCCATCCAAGACGTTAGTAAACTACTAGTTACACCATGCCCAGAGACATCGGCTAAATAGAACATGATTTCTTTATCACTGATTTTCCAGTAATCAAACCAATCGCCCGACAAATAAGCCGAAGGCTTAAATAACGTATCTACACGGTAGTTGCACAGTTCGATAGGATTGGGCAGTAATTTTTTTTGTAATTCCGCCGCAGAAGGTAAGTCACGGCTGTCTTGATTGCGTTTATATTGTGCGTCAATTTTGCGTAAAGCTTGCGGTGGATTTTCTGGTAAACGACTCCACAACCAACCTGCTAAAGCGCCTTGTTCCCATGCTTGCACCAATGCTGTGCCTTCATCTTCAAAGGCCAATACAATTGTGGGTAAATTCCATTGATGTGTTAAATAATCTTGCACATCGGCAATTGCAATAATGGTTGGGTCATACAAGCTAATGTCATCTATGTGAATCATTTGCACACTAGGAAGTGTGTCGAGCACCTGTTCTAGATATGGAATATCACGTGTGGGTTGAATGAAATACATAGAGTTTTGTGTTGACCCTGAACCTAAACAAAGCGTTACTATAACAATGCCTGAATACTCAAGGAAAGTAAAAACTCACCTTGAGTAAAATGTTTTACAAATTATTCTTTGCTTTCTTCAGGCGGGTTTATTTCTTCTTGATCATCAAAAAGTTCTTCGCTTTCATCATCTACAAAAGAAATACTATCTGCATCGAGTCCTTTCTTTTCCGCAATTTCAAAGTTTTTACGTTGCAAGTAAATATCCCGAATCGCGGCATATTTATCGCCCTGTAATACTTGTTCTACATCTAGGAGTTGCGAGCGCGTATCTAGGCCGCGCATAACTTGCTCCGACCAATATAAACGGTCATTGCCATCTAAAATGTATTTTTGTGGACGTGCCTGACCATCTACAAGTGTGCCGAAACCATCACGGAAAGTACTTGGGCCGTAAATTGGTAGCATGACATAAGGCCCTGAAGGGACACCGTAGTAGCCCAAGGTTGTACCAAAATTTTCTTCTTCCGTGTCTAAACCTAAACGACGTGCAGGGTCAGCCATGCCTAAAGTAGTAATCGTATTTAAACTAAAACGACCTAAAGTTTTTGCGGCACGTAAAGGGCGGCCTTGAATCAATTGGTTAACCGCATTCCAAGGTTCGCCCAAGTTTTTTCGGAATTGACGATATGACCCGCGCACTTCACCAGGGACTTTCTTTGTATATTGAACCGCAAGTGGACGCGCGATATTACGATCTAACATATCGTTGAATGCATAAATCTGACGGTTCAAAGGTTGCAGTGGGTCTTTGACTTCATCGGGTTGTGCAGCATTTGCATTCACTTTTAAATCTTTGGCTTTTACATTTTTTAATTCTTTAAGCGCATTCAAACGACTACTTTTAGTTTCAGAAGATGAATCTGCCGCAATAACTTCAGTAGTTTCTTCTTGAGCAACTTCTTCAGTAGAAGGCATTGTCGCATGTGTTGAGGTGATGAATCCTAAAGAAACAAGGCACACCCAAAGATATTTTTGTTGATACATAAAGAATCCTAGCGCTTAAATCTGAGTAAGCAAAAGCTGTTATATCGCCGATGGGTGTATAGTAACAGTTAATTGAAACGATGTATTAAAGCAAATTTGCTCAAAATGTGTGTAGAAAAGGTAAGAATGAACAAAAAATAAACACTCGATATATTTCCTTTGAAAAAAGTGTTGCATGGCGAAATATTTCACCTATAATGCACATCCATCGGCGGTGATGAAGATTAAAACTTCTGGTAAAACAATGACTTGATTGAAAATGGTTAGGTTGGGTTTTAGAAAGAAAGTTTAAAATAATTTAAATTACCAGTTGACACTTTAGAAATAAAGCGTATTATAGCCGACCTAGCTTGATGCTGACGAAGCATCGAGAAGATCATTAAGAGATTATGAAGAACAACTTGTGTGGATTTTTACTGATTGATTGATCGAACATATTTCATTGATTGATTGGTTTAAATTACTCGAAGTTTATTTGAGCGAAATTTAAGTCAGAAAATTGATGAGCCAGATTTGGAAGTTTAAATTAAAACTTCAAAATGATTTTAACTGAAGAGTTTGATCATGGCTCAGATTGAACGCTGGCGGCAGGCTTAACACATGCAAGTCGAGCGGGCGAGGTTGCTTCGGTAACTTAGCTAGCGGCGGACGGGTGAGTAATGCTTAGGAATCTGCCTATTAGTGGGGGACAACATTCCGAAAGGGATGCTAATACCGCATACGTCCTACGGGAGAAAGCAGGGGATCTTTATGACCTTGCGCT
>NZ_JACASN010000063.1:0-4992 GCF_013390985.1 Acinetobacter sp. Swhac1
TAGTCATAAATTTAAGTCCCCACTTGTTTCTAAGTGGGGACTAAATTAAGGCTTATAGGATGAATTCAGAAGGTGTGTTCAGCGGACGCTTACCATAATACACGTTATACGAATCTAAAAATGGGAGCCTATAGCTCCCATTTTTATTGTTAAACTTTGAATCCTATATGTTTTCCTGTTGGAAGCTCTACATCAATACGGAGTTTCCCACCCATTGCCTCAACATACTTTTTCATGGTTGAAATCTTAAGATCATTGCCACGATTTTCTATTGCTGAAAGCGATGGCTGTTTTATTCCCAAAGTTTCAGCAAGCTCTTTTTGAGAAATTTCGAGTTCTTCACGAATAAGATGAAGCTGATTTTCTAGCAGTAATTCATCTGCCATTTTTTGAATACGGGCTTGGCTCTCTGGAGAGCGGCTAGCTAACAATTCTTGCAGAGTCTTAGCCATTAGATTTATCTCCTAGGGTGGCGAGATGAAGTTGGTATTGTTCATCTGCAATATCCAGCATGTCTTTATAAAAACGCTTTTTACCGCCTTTATCAGCAATACATAGAACAATAGCCTGTCGTAAGGGATCAAATGCGAAGAAAGCTCTTAAGGGTCTACCGCGATGTTGAACGCGCAGTTCTTTCATATTGGTAAATTTAGACTCATACACAGTATCTACTAAAGGGCGGCCTAAACTCGGTCCCTGCTGCTGTAGAACAACCAGTGCAGCTAGGACCTTCTCTTGTGTAGATTCATCTTGCTGTTCAAGCCACTGATTAAATAGATCTGTCGTAATGACTGTCCACATACCACAACCAAAATATAGATTATAGTCTATATTTTAGGGGCATTATGCTTGTTTTGCAAATGAGAAATGATAGGCAATAAAAAAGCCCGACATCCTGTCGGGCTTTTTCGTATTGGTTTGCTTGGTATAACTCCTGTCGTACCTGCCAATCCTTGTGCGATTTTCTTTATTCTTATTGTTCGGAACATCCTGTTCTCTATGTCCTCATCATATGAAAAAATTCACGGGTGACATAGACGCCATGGTCCCTAATTGATGTCAGCTTGAGCGTACAGGATTGCTCAAAACTTACCCCAAGATTTATCCGCAGAAATTGGGGATTATTTCTGAACTGTGACCCTTGAGAAATCAGGAAAAAATGTAAAAACGAATGTTTTTTGATCAATTTTATTGGCTAAAAGTTACAGTTTTGCTTAAAAAGAAACCGACTTGTTTCCAAGTCGGTTGAACGAGAACGTTCCAGAGGGTATTACCCACCTCTGTATTAGTTATCAGGTAAATTACTTTAGGTTCTTAACAATATGTTGGGACAAATTGATCTAAAGCCATCAATATAGTTTAACTAAGGCTATTCAATGCGGAGTTCGATGAAGTATGAAATACTGCTCAAATTCATCAATCGGCATCGGTCTACCAAACAGATAGCCCTGGTAATGATAACAACCCTGTTTTTCTAATACATCCCGTTGAGCTTCGGTTTCTACACCTTCAGCCAGCACAGAAATTCCCAAAGTTTTTGCCAAAACAATGATCATTTTGGTAATTTCAGCATCATTGGCACTCACCATAATATCCCGAACAAAACCTTGATCAATTTTTAATTGATCAATCGGAATCCGCTGTAAATAAGTTAAAGAAGAATATCCTGTACCAAAATCATCTAGAGAGAACATCACCCCGTAACGTTTAAGAACCGTCATTTTTTCAATAATGTCTTCTACCCGCATCACTAAGGCGCTTTCGGTAAGTTCAAGTTTGAGTAAGTGTGCGGGAGCTTGTGTACGTTCCAGAATTTCGAGTACGTCTTGAACAAATTCATCGCGAGCAAATTGGCTAGCACTGACATTTACAGCCATGCTGAGGTGAGCAGTTTGCGGATACTTGGCCCAGTCACTCAATTGTTGGCAGGCACTTTCCAGTACCCATTGACCCAGAGTAATAATGAAACCATTTTCTTCTGCGACGGGTATAAAACGAGCAGGGGAAATCATTCCTTTAACTGGATGCAGCCAACGTAACAAGGCTTCTACTCCTGTCACCTGTTGTGCACCATTCACTTGTGGCTGGTAATATAATACCAGCTGGTTTTTTTCTAGTGCTTGTCGTAATCCGGTATCAATCTCAGCACGCTCCTGAACCTGAGATTGAATCTCAGGATCAAAAAAGCGATAAGTATTTCGACCATAATTCTTTGCGTCAGACAGTGCCATATCAGCACGTTTAATTGGATCTTGGATATTTTCACATGCTTCTATCCCAAATAGGCTGATCCCAATACTGGCTGAATTATGATATTCAGAGTCGGCCAAAAAGTAAGGTTGAGTGAGTGTCTGTAAAATATATTTTGCGGTTTTTTCTAGTTGTGGGATAGCTTCCATCTCTGAGCTTCCAAGATGATCAAGCAGAACCACAAATTCATCACTTCCCAGTCGTGCAACCATTTGATTGGCTTCTACGCATTCTAGCAGGCGAGTTGCGACTTGCTGTAATAAGTAGTCTCCGGTTTCATGGCCTGCAGTGTCATTTATAGCTTTAAAATTATCCAGATCTATTAACAGAACAGCGCCGAGCTGTTTTTTATTTTTTGTATCTCTCATGCTCTGTTCAAGGTGTTCCAAAAATAGGCTACGGTTTGGCAGTTTAGTCAGAGAGTCATAAAACGCTAGCAAGTGTACTTTTTCTTCTGCAGCTTTATAGGCAGAAATATCGTTAATCGTTGCAACATAATGTGTGGTTTGGCCATGCTCATCACGTACAGCAGCAATCAAGATGTGTTGTGGATACAGTCCGCCATTTTTGCGCTTATTCCAGATTTCACCCTGCCAAGATCCTGTCGTGCGAATATGGTTCCACATGCTGGTATAGAAGTTTTTGTCATGCAGGCCTGATTGTAAGATTTTAGGTGTATAACCAATCAACTCTTGTTCACTATAGCCAGTAATTTCTGTAAAAGCATGATTAGTGCGTAAAATAACCAAATGAGGATCTGTAATCATCATCCCGACTTGAGAGTTAAATGCGGTCGCTGCAATACGCAGGTTTTCTTCTGCTTTTTTACGTTCGGTAATATCACGTGCCGAGCAGAAGAATACCTCATCATCAAGATGCACCAGGATTGAACTGACTTCTACCGGATAACACTCACCTTGGGCGTTTAGATAACAGGTTTCAAAGCGAATACCTCCAGGTGTAGAAATCCCTCTATTGATCAGCTCTTGCAACTCAGCCTTATTATAGTCGTTATCCCAGTAACACAGGGTTTTGCCCAAGGCTGCCTGCGGAGTACTACCAATCATGCGAAAAAAGGAATCACTACCTTGAAGAAGCTTGCCTTGGCGATCTAGAACATGAATACCATCTTGTGCATTACGTAACAGCATCCGACTACGACGATTGGTCAACATATTTGCCCGAATTTGCCGCCAAAGTAACCATCCAGCAATCGTGGTCACCGCAATGAAGAGTAATCCCAGCAAAACGGCTTTAATAACATCTTCATACCATTGGGCCAGATAGTCTTTTTCACCGAAGGCAACAACAACAAAAATAGGCATGCTACTTAGCTTGCGAAAGTTACCAATACGCGGGATTTTATCTGTAGTTCGTCGAGTATAAATAGTGCCAGACTGTGCGCCGGAGTGAACCAGTTGTGACAGTTCCGGTGGCCCCCCCACAAAACCCACCTTTCCGTTCGGTGTTTTAAGCATGGGATTACGTGCAATAACTCGCATATCCAGGTCTTGTAACAGTACCACTCCTTTAGGGCCTACATCCAGTTCTGCAATCAGATGATTAAAGTAGCTAGCAGGTAAAGCAGTGATAATCATGCCTGCAAAAGTTCCATCACCCTGATTGTAACGTCGTGCAAATAGATGAACCCAGCCTTGGCCATTTGGATCTCTCATCAGCTTGGTGACAAACAGTTGATCCGTACTTTTTTGTTGGGCCTCTTTAAAAAAACTATAATTTGCATAATTAGACCTCTGACCGTCCATATCATGATCAGCGAATTGGACTTGACCTTTTTCATCGGTAATGTGTATTCGAGCAACAGAACCGATCCAATTTTTTTCTTTTTGAATAAAGATATTCATCTCTTTATGATTTATTTGTTTTTTTTCACGTAATTCTTTTTCGATATAGGTTTGTAAGGTATATAAAGACAAATTGATTTCTTGAGTACTGCTGCTCACGCTTTTTTCAAGCAGTGAGGTTAAATTTTCTACACTGGTCCGAGCTTCAGCTTCTTCGCGCTCACGTGAAGTATGTAAGGTATAGACTAGTAAGCTGATCATGAACATATTCATGATCACTACAGTCAGGACAAGAAGTTTAAAAATAGATTTTTTTTTTGCAGCATATTTGCTCTGTGAGATAGAGAGATGGACCCGGAAATTTGAACAACTTCTATAAGTGATATTCCGCTCTAGTTAAGCCACCTTGTTTTGTTGGGGTAGCTGATCATAGTAAAACTCATTGGGTGTCATTTTGTCTAGACTCGAATGAGGTCGTTTCAAATTATAAAACTTAAAATATGCACTCAATTGCTTTTTTGCATCTGTGACACTGCTATAAGCTTTGAGATACACCTCTTCATATTTAACGTTCCGCCATAATCGTTCAACCATCACATTATCAATCTATGAGCAGTATACTGCGCAAGTTTACCATCCATACTGATTTGAATGCCATTTGATTTCAATACATCAATAAATGCATCACTCGTGAACTGACTGCCTTTGTCTGTATTAAATATTTCAGGTGATCGGTAATCCTCCCATAAATAACCGAAGTTAAAAGTAGAGGTTAAGCAGCCATTAGAGGTGGCTTTCCTTTGTTAGCTTGATGTGGTCTTTCATGGTTGTAATGCCACAACCAGTTTGTTGCATAATCTTGTACTTCATCCAAAGTATCAAATAAATGCTTGCTCAGCCAACTATAACGTATGGTCCGATTATAGCGTTCAATATA
>NZ_JACASN010000064.1:0-4377 GCF_013390985.1 Acinetobacter sp. Swhac1
CCTTGTATCTGATGAGGAATATCGTCAACTTCAGCAAGATCTTTTGGTACAGCCTGATAGAGGTGACCTAATCAAGAATGGCGGTGGTATTCGCAAAGTACGTTGTGCTCAAGGTAACAAAGGGAAAAGTGGTGGGATACGGGTGATTTATTATTGGGTCACCGAGGATGATCAGATCTTTTTCTTAGTGGCTTATCCAAAATCAGTAAAAGATAATTTAACAGATAAGGAAACCGCCATTCTGCACCAACTCGTGAAGGAGCAATTTCATGGATAACAACTTATTTGATGACTTGGTTGCTTCAATCAAAGAAGCTGGAGCTATCAAACGTAAAGAAGTTAAAGCAAGCCGAGTTACAGAACTCGAATTGCCTGATATTAAAGAAGTACGTGAAAAAACTGGCTTGAGCCAAAATGAATTTGCTGCACGTCTACATATTAGCCCCCGTACCCTGCAAAATTGGGAACAGGGACGACGCTATCCAACTGGACCAGCAGCTACATTGATTCGAATTTTAGATGCTCACCCAAGCCTTATTTGAAAAAATTACTTAAAAAATGGGAGCTTAAGGCTCCCATTTTTATTTCGTATAAGGTGTATTATGTTAATTTTAGAAAATCTTCACTACTATTATTTTAAAATAAGCCTTATATCCAAGCATAAAACAAGGTTGTCTAGACTTCTTTTAACAGTAAAGTTATCATAAAACTGAATTTTATTTTTTAGGTAAGTTTATGCATTCTATCCGCATTCGTTAAGACACAACTATTTGCATAGTGACACTATTTTATAATGGTGGGCTTTTGTTGTGTCTTTAAGAATATATGCGGATATATAAAGTAAAAGTATGCTTAATTTATAAGTATGCTTTTAGTGCATAGTTTCCAGTTATAACTTAATTGACTAGCTATTTGTCCACCCTGTGGATGAATAGCTTTTTTTTTGGGAGGACACTGTGATGCTAGCTTTTGTTTTCACCTAAATCCTGTTTGCTGCATAAAAAATTTCAAGAGCTAAACAGGAGTAAATAAAAATGAGTTTAATTATTAAAGCGAGAAACATACGCTTGGATTATGCTGGGCGTGATGTTTTGGATATTGATGAATTGGAAATTCACTCTTATGACCGTATTGGTCTTGTGGGTGATAACGGAGCAGGAAAGAGTAGTTTACTCAAAGTACTTAATGGCGAAATTGTTTTAGCCGAAGCGACATTACAGCGTTTTGGTGATTTTGCACATATCAGCCAACTGGGCGGAATCGAAATAGAAACGGTCGAAGACCGGGCAATGTTATCTCGCCTTGGTGTTTCCAATGTACAAAACGACACAATGAGTGGCGGAGAGGAAACTCGTGCAAAAATTGCTGCCGCATTTTCCCAACAAGTACATGGCATTCTAGCGGATGAACCAACCAGCCACCTTGATCTCAATGGAATAGATCTACTTATTGGTCAACTTAAAGCATTTGATGGAGCATTACTTGTTATCAGTCATGACCGATATTTTCTTGATATGGTTGTAGACAAGATATGGGAGTTAAAAGACGGTAAAATTACGGAATATTGGGGTGGTTACTCGGATTACTTGCGTCAAAAAGAAGAAGAGCGACAACACCAAGCCGTAGAATATGAGCTGATGATGAAGGAACGGGAGCGATTAGAATCTGCTGTGCAAGAAAAACGCCAGCAAGCTAATCGATTAGACAATAAGAAAAAAGGAGAAAAATCCAAAAACTCTACCGAAAGTGCTGGACGACTTGGGCATGCAAAAATGACTGGCACCAAGCAAAGAAAACTGTATCAGGCAGCTAAGAGTATGGAAAAGCGTTTGGCTGCATTAGAAGATATTCAAGCACCAGAGCATTTGCGTTCTATTCGTTTTCGTCAAAGTTCAGCCCTAGAACTGCACAATAAGTTCCCGATTACGGCAGATGGTCTGAGCTTAAAATTTGGTAGCCGTACTATCTTTGATGACGCTAACTTTATAATACCGCTTGGCGCTAAAGTCGCTATAACTGGATCGAATGGAACAGGGAAAACGTCCTTGTTAAAAATGATATCAGAACGTGCTGATGGATTAACCATATCTCCAAAAGCTGAAATTGGCTACTTTACACAAACAGGATATAAATTTAACACGCATAAATCTGTGCTCTCCTTTATGCAGGAAGAGTGCGAGTACACAGTTGCGGAAATTCGTGCAGTATTGGCTTCAATGGGGATCGGAGCGAATGATATTCAAAAAAACTTATCCGACTTATCGGGAGGTGAAATCATCAAACTGCTTTTATCCAAAATGCTTTTAGGAAAATATAATATTTTGCTTATGGATGAACCAGGAAACTATCTTGACCTAAAAAGTATTGCCGCATTAGAAACAATGATGAAGTCCTATGCAGGAACTATTATCTTCGTATCTCATGACAAGCAATTGGTCGATAATATTGCTGACATTATCTACGAGATCAAAGACCACAAAATCATCAAGACTTTTGAGAGAGATTGTTAATGATAGCCAATCTAATCCGAACATTAATTATTGAACTCTTTAAAGGAAATTAAAAATGACAATTCAAGATATTCAATCACTTGCTGAAGCACACGGCTTGTTGCTTACGGACAAAATGAATTTCAATGAAATGGGCATTGATTTTAAGGTCGTTTTTGCTCTTGATACAAAGGGGCAACAATGGTTGCTGCGTATTCCTCGTCGTGATGGCATGAGGGAACAAATCAAGAAAGAAAAACGCATTTTAGAATTGGTAAAAAAACATCTTTCTGTAGAGGTTCCTGATTGGAGAATTTCATCTACAGAATTAGTGGCTTATCCCATACTTAAAGATAATCCTGTTTTAAATTTGGATGCTGAAACCTATGAAATAATTTGGAATATGGACAAAGATAGCCCGAAATACATAACATCTTTGGCAAAAACCTTATTTGAAATCCATAGTATTCCTGAAAAAGAAGTTCGGGAAAATGATTTGAAAATTATGAAACCTTCAGATTTAAGACCTGAAATAGCAAACAATTTGCAGTTAGTAAAATCTGAAATTGGTATAAGTGAGCAATTGGAAACCCGCTACAGAAAATGGTTGGATAATGATGTTCTATGGGCAGATTTCACCCAATTTATACATGGCGATTTATATGCTGGGCATGTACTAGCTTCAAAGGATGGAGCTGTTTCAGGCGTTATTGATTGGTCAACAGCCCATATAGATGACCCAGCGATTGATTTTGCTGGGCATGTAACTTTGTTTGGAGAAGAAAGCCTCAAAACTCTAATCATCGAGTATGAAAAACTAGGGGGTAAAGTTTGGAATAAACTATATGAACAGACTTTAGAAAGAGCAGCGGCCTCTCCTTTGATGTATGGTTTATTTGCCTTAGAAACTCAAAATGAAAGCCTTATCGTTGGAGCAAAAGCTCAGTTGGGAGTTATATAATTTAAAAATATGATTGCTGAGAACTGCCTTGTTTTGAAACTTGGTTGGCTTTAATTAGTTTTTAGTATTCTTTATAGAAAATGCCTCGATCAAGGGGCATTTCTAACAATCATTTAACATAAAATTTCTTATGTGAAGTAACCTGAATGCAGCGGTGCCCCATTGGGGGCGCGTTGAGATAAGCCTCTTTTAGATAACTTTAGCAACTCGATAGACAGTTGCAACTCCACAATTCACTGCTTTGGCAATTTCTTCCTTAGTCATATTGCCAACTACTAGCAATTCTTTTATTCGTTTATGTTTAGCCTCATTTGCCTTCTTGCCTGTTGGTTTGTAACCCGAACGTGCCAGGCCCTGCTTAATACGTTCTATACGTTTCTCATTGTCTAGGCGGGCCATTGTTGCCAGAAGATCAATCAACATATTGTTGATGAGTTCCAAGATTGAATGAGTAATGCTGTCACTGGTTTGAATCATTTGGTAGGTAGTAGGAAGATCTGCTACGACTAAACGAAGTCCCTTCTCCTGGATCCTGCGCTTCAGCTCTTGAAAATCTCGTTGGGTTAGGCGTGATAAGCGGTCAATACTTTCAACTAACAATGTGTCACCTTGATTTGCTTCTGACAGTAGCTTATTCAATTCAGGTCGGTCTAACTTCGTACCACTATAGTTTTCCACGTACACAATGGTTTCACCCAAATTCAAGTTTTGGTTTAGATCCTGAAGAATCTGCAAAGCCCTTTCTGCATCTTGATCTTTAGTTGAAGCTCGTAGATAAATACGTGTATTCATTTCTATCATTTAATCTTAATTCTATTAGATTAATGATAATACTATCATTTAATTATTGCATTAAGTCTAATGATAGATATTGTATGCGATTTGGCTCGCTATCATTCAGGTATACTCTTTTGATAAAAAAAGCAT
>NZ_JACASN010000065.1:0-4358 GCF_013390985.1 Acinetobacter sp. Swhac1
CTGGGCGAAATGCGCCTGGTAAGCAGAGTTTTTGAAATGTAAGGCCTTTGAATAAGACAAAAGGCTGCCTCATCGCTAACTTTGCAACAGTGCCTCGCGGTCGGACTGCAAGTGATCTTGAAGCCACGGGCCCGTCCCACCCCGACATGGACCTCGATGCCCGAACGGACGTTAGATTTCGAGTTCTAGGCGTTCTGCGATGAAGGTTGGATCCCAGCCGGGATTGAAAGTGTCGACGTGGGTGAATCCGAGCCGCTCGTATAGGCCACGCAGGTTCGGGTGGCAGTCGAGCCGCAGCTTGGCGCACCCCTGCGTTCGCGCGGCATGGCGGCAAGCCTCGATCAGCGCGGAGCTGACACCCCGGCCCGCATGTGTCCGTCGCACCGCGAGCTTGTGCAGATATGCGGCCTCCCCCTTGAGGGCGTCGGGCCAGAACTCGGGATCCTCGGCCGACAAGGTGCAACAGCCGACGATGCCGTCGCTGCAACTCGCGACTAGGAGCTCGGATCTCAGGACGAAGGTCTCCGCGAATGTCCGGTCGATCCGCGCGACGTCCCAGGCGGGCGTTCCCTTGGCGGACATCCACGCCGCAGCGTCGTGCATCAGCCGCACAACCTCGTCGATATCACCCGAGCAGGCGACCCGAACGTTCGGAGGCTCCTCGCTGTCCATTCGCTCCCCTGGCGCGGTATGAACCGCCGCCTCATAGTGCAGTTTGATCCTGACGAGCCCAGCATGTCTGCGCCCACCTTCGCGGAACCTGACCAGGGTCCGCTAGCGGGCGGCCGGAAGGTGAATGCTAGGCATGATCTAACCCTCGGTCTCTGGCGTCGCGACTGCGAAATTTCGCGAGGGTTTCCGAGAAGGTGATTGCGCTTCGCAGATCTCCAGGCGCGTGGGTGCGGACGTAGTCAGCGCCATTGCCGATCGCGTGAAGTTCCGCCGCAAGGCTCGCTGGACCCAGATCCTTTACAGGAAGGCCAACGGTGGCGCCCAAGAAGGATTTCCGCGACACCGAGACCAATAGCGGAAGCCCCAACGCCGACTTCAGCTTTTGAAGGTTCGACAGCACGTGCAGCGATGTT
The DNA here is from genome assembly GCF_013390985.1 of Acinetobacter sp. Swhac1. NCBI lineage: Bacteria > Pseudomonadati > Pseudomonadota > Gammaproteobacteria > Moraxellales > Moraxellaceae > Acinetobacter > Acinetobacter sp. Swhac1. The sequence continues at coordinate 1,086 of NZ_JACASN010000065.1, forward strand.
TCCGGTGCGGGGCTCAAGAAAAATCCCATCCCCGGATCGAGGATGAGCCGGTCGGCAGCGACCCCGCTCCGTCGCAAGGCGGAAACCCGCGCCTCGAAGAACCGCACAATCTCGTCGAGCGCGTCTTCGGGTCGAAGGTGACCGGTGCGGGTGGCGATGCCATCCCGCTGCGCTGAGTGCATAACCACCAGCCTGCAGTCCGCCTCAGCAATATCGGGATAGAGCGCAGGGTCAGGAAATCCTTGGATATCGTTCAGGTAGCCCACGCCGCGCTTGAGCGCATAGCGCTGGGTTTCCGGTTGGAAGCTGTCGATTGAAACACGGTGCATCTGATCGGACAGGGCGTCTAAGAGCGGCGCAATACGTCTGATCTCATCGGCCGGCGATACAGGCCTCGCGTCCGGATGGCTGGCGGCCGGTCCGACATCCACGACGTCTGATCCGACTCGCAGCATTTCGATCGCCGCGGTGACAGCGCCGGCGGGGTCTAGCCGCCGGCTCTCATCGAAGAAGGAGTCCTCGGTGAGATTCAGAATGCCGAACACCGTCACCATGGCGTCGGCCTCCGCAGCGACTTCCACGATGGGGATCGGGCGAGCAAAAAGGCAGCAATTATGAGCCCCATACCTACAAAGCCCCACGCATCAAGCTTTTGCCCATGAAGCAACCAGGCAATGGCTGTAATTATGACGACGCCGAGTCCCGACCAGACTGCATAAGCAACACCGACAGGGATGGATTTCAGAACCAGAGAAAGAAAATAAAATGCGATGCCATAACCGATTATGACAACGGCGGAAGGGGCAAGCTTAGTAAAGCCCTCGCTAGATTTTAATGCGGATGTTGCGATTACTTCGCCAACTATTGCGATAACAAGAAAAAGCCAGCCTTTCATGATATATCTCCCAATTTGTGTAGGGCTTATTATGCACGCTTAAAAATAATAAAAGCAGACTTGACCTGATAGTTTGGCTGTGAGCAATTATGTGCTTAGTGCATCTAACGTTTGACATGAGGGGCGGCCAAGGGCGCCAGCCCTTGGACGTCCCCCTCGATGGAAGGGTTAGGCATCACTGCGTGTTCGCTCGAATGCCTGGCGTGTTTGAACCATGTACACGGCTGGACCATCTGGGGTGGTTACGGTACCTTGCCTCTCAAACCCCGCTTTCTCGTAGCATCGGATCGCTCGCAAGTTGCTCGGCGACGGGTCCGTTTGGATCTTGGTGACCTCGGGATCATTGAACAGCAACTCAACCAGAGCTCGAACCAGCTTGGTTCCCAAGCCTTTGCCCAGTTGTGATGCATTCGCCAGTGACTGGTCTATTCCGCGTACTCCTGGATCGGTTTCTTCTTCCCACCATCCGTCCCCGCTTCCAAGAGCAACGTACGACTGGGCATACCCAATCGGCTCTCCATTCAGCATTGCAATGTATGGAGTGACGGACTCTTGCGCTAAAACGCTTGGCAAGTACTGTTCCTGTACGTCAGCAAGTGTCGGGCGTGCTTCTTCTCCGCCCCACCACTCGACGATATGAGATCGATTTAGCCACTCATAGAGCATCGCAAGGTCATGCTCAGTCATGAGGCGCAGTGTGACGGAATCGTTGCTGTTGGTCACGATGCTGTACTTTGTGATGCCTAACGCCGCCATAAACGGCGACAGGGTGGCGCGCCTATTGCGCATAAAATGGCGAAGCCATGCGCAACAGGCGCGGAATCTCTGGCGTCCGGTTTGATGGCTTTGTTATGCAAAGGACTAGTCTTCAATGACGTGTAAACCACGGCGCTTTAAGTCCTCCAACGAATCCAACATTCCCCTTATTAATTCAACAGGATGCCCCTCCCAGTCTTCAACAACGCCAACAATTCTCAAGGGTTCGCAGGTTCTATAGGACTGTGTTGGATTACCGGGAAATCTTTTGTTCGTAAGATTCGGATCGTCTTCGAACGGTCCTGTTGGCTCAACTATGTATATGTAGCCGCGACCCTCGAGGCCAGACAGTGACATAGCAAGTTCAGCTCCCCAAACTGCTGGCTCCATCAAGGCTGAAAAGTAGATGTGCTTAAGAATACGACCGTCCTCGAAATGAGAGATGAACCCTGTGGTTAGCAAGTCACCAATCGCCAAATTGGCTTTGGTTCCATGATAGAACGGTCCTTGCACCTGCTTGTAATTATCATGAGAGATGGGAATCCAATCTTTTACCATTTTAAGACCCTTAATTGTTGGGATTTGGCTGCATAACTTTGTTTTAGGGCGACTGCCCTGCTGCGTAACATCGTTGCTGCTCCATAACATCAAACATCGACCCACGGCGTAACGCGCTTGCTGCTTGGATGCCCGAGGCATAGACTGTACAAAAAAACAGTCATAACAAGCCATGAAAACCGCCACTGCGCCGTTACCACCGCTGCGTTCGGTCAAGGTTCTGGACCAGTTGCGTGAGCGCATACGCTACTTGCATTACAGCTTACCAACCGAACAGGCTTATGTCCACTGGGTTCGTGCCTTCATCCGTTTCCACGGTGTGCGTCACCCGGCAACCTTGGGCAGCAGCGAAGTCGAGGCATTTCTGTCCTGGCTGGCGAACGAGCGCAAGGTTTCGGTCTCCACGCATCGTCAGGCATTGGCGGCCTTGCTGTTCTTCTACGGCAAGGTGCTGTGCACGGATCTGCCCTGGCTTCAGGAGATCGGAAGACCTCGGCCGTCGCGGCGCTTGCCGGTGGTGCTGACCCCGGATGAAGTGGTTCGCATCCTCGGTTTTCTGGAAGGCGAGCATCGTTTGTTCGCCCAGCTTCTGTATGGAACGGGCATGCGGATCAGTGAGGGTTTGCAACTGCGGGTCAAGGATCTGGATTTCGATCACGGCACGATCATCGTGCGGGAGGGCAAGGGCTCCAAGGATCGGGCCTTGATGTTACCCGAGAGCTTGGCACCCAGCCTGCGCGAGCAGCTGTCGCGTGCACGGGCATGGTGGCTGAAGGACCAGGCCGAGGGCCGCAGCGGCGTTGCGCTTCCCGACGCCCTTGAGCGGAAGTATCCGCGCGCCGGGCATTCCTGGCCGTGGTTCTGGGTTTTTGCGCAGCACACGCATTCGACCGATCCACGGAGCGGTGTCGTGCGTCGCCATCACATGTATGACCAGACCTTTCAGCGCGCCTTCAAACGTGCCGTAGAAGGCACTGTTGCAAAGTTAGCGATGAGGCAGCCTTTTGTCTTATTCAAAGGCCTTACATTTCAAAAACTCTGCTTACCAGGCGCATTTCGCCCAG
>NZ_JACASN010000066.1:0-4289 GCF_013390985.1 Acinetobacter sp. Swhac1
GGAAGTACAAAGGTCGGGTGCATAAACTAAAGCCTGACCAAGCTGAAGCTTTACGACAAGCATGGAAGGAGGGGAAGTATCCATCGAAAATGGCATTAGGGAAAGCTTTTGGGATTAGTCGTCAGGCGGTATACCGATATTTACAAGTTAGTGAATAGCTTATTGGGATTAGCAACTAAATTTAGTTTAACTTATAAAAATCATGAAACACTGTTCGAATTTTAAGCGTGGAACATGAATAATCAATAAAAAGCCGCTCTGGTGCCCTATATTCCAGAACGGCTTGCTTTAATATAATGATATTTAAAGAGAAATATCAAGCATTTCGTATAAGGTGTATTATGTTAATTTTAGATTTTTTAAAAAATTAGGGCATCCATGAATCCTTTAGAATTCTACTGTTTAATATTGAAAAATATGGATAAAAACCTGGCTAAGAAACTAGGTAAAATTGAGAAAAAATATACTAATGTTCCATTTAAAAATGATGAAATAGCTAAAGTTAAAATTAAATCCGAATTTGCTTCAGAAATGGGGTTTTTCGTACTTAATTCAGCAACTTCTTTAGCTGTAGATGAAGAAAACTATAATTTTGCATACTGCTTAAAAATCTTAGAACTATATCCAATTAAGAATAACGATTTTTTTATTGGAATGAGCATATAAAGCTATTTTCAGAATTAGAAAAAAATAATTTTTTATATGAAGATGTCTGCAAACTACATGATTTTCTGGTAAATAACTTTAGCTTTAACGGTGATTTAAAGAATATTATTAGTCATGAGATGCTTAGAAATTCTGGCGTCAATATACTGCTAATTTTAATTCACTTAGATCATTTAATTTCTAAGAAGTGGGGATTCCAATCAATCTCACTAAACCAAGCATTAAAGTTTAAGTTTAAAAATAAACGACCATACTTCCCATCAAAAACTTTTACAGATTTTCTTTTATTTATCTTAAAGATAAATGCAAAGTTTGAAGCAACAAAAGGACATAAAGTCGAGATTCTGAAGACTATTCCTCCAACTAATGGTTTTGAGCAATGGTTAGATCCTTCTCTCGAAGATGAACAAATTAAAGAATTTATACAACTAATTAAAAAAGTTAGAGAAAACAGAAGACTATGCTACTTGAATGAAGTCTATGAGTTCCTAGGTCTACCTTATGGTGAGTTTAAAAATGATGAAATTTATGAACAAGTCTCAGAAGAGAATTATTTATTCCTGAAAAATGAACTTCCAGAAGATAAGTGGTTTGAAAGTATTAATGCCATAGCTGGCCTATGGTTAATATATTTTTGGCAAGACTTTTATTATAAACATTTTCAAAAACAGCCAGCGTTTCTACGTTAGCTACATCAGAAGATTTTATCGTGATATGGGAAGCCTTCCTGAAGAAATATCCTTCAGAAGGCCAATATCTTTGGCCTTCTGAATTGATATTACAAGATAAATAAATTTTTATTTACGAGGTGGATTATTGTCTCGGCCACCACCTGATGGATTTCCAGTAGTACTAGGCCAACCTGCTGTGCTCATAGTTTTCATCCTTATTTAGATTTCGTAGGTTTATGATTAGGATTCAATTGTCGGCTACGGTTGTCCTGATTCTGCGCATGTTGAATATTATTAGGATTTTTTACTGTAGCACGTTGATCATTCGCTGTTTGTGTCATTGCTTTCTCCTTAAAATGTTTGAACATCTGACAAGGAAAGTATGGCTTCAAAAAAATATGCATCTTGCCTGAAAAACACTAAAAAAGTTTAAATTTTAACCAAAAAAATTATGTATTTAACATAATGGTGTTATACGAAATTAATGGATGTTCGTATAAATTACTTGCATATTGTATTCGATCGAATACAATATAGTGAGAAGATAAGGAATCCTCATGATTGAAATTAAACGTCTTCCAGAATTTGATGAATGGTTGGATGGCATTAAAGACAATATGACCCGTATCCGCCTGAATCGTCGATTAGATAAGGTTCAACGTGGAAACTGGGGAGACATTAAACCTCTCCAAGATGGCGTTTGGGAAATGAGAGAATTCTTCGGTTCTGGATGGAGGATGTATTACATCCAACATGGTGACGTTGTGATTGTAATGCTTGGTGGTGGAGATAAATCAACTCAACAACAAGACATCGATCGGGCAGTCAAACTATCGAAAACATTGGAGGATTAAAATGGTTAAAGTCGCTGATTTACCAAGTTTTGATATGGCTGAGTCGCTCAAAACTGAAGAAGACATTGTGATGTATCTCAATATGGTTCTTGAAGAAAATGATCCAGCTGAATTAGCCCATGCACTTGGTGTTATTGCTAAAGCTCGTGGCATGACTCAAATCGCTAAAGAAGCAGGGATTGGGCGTGAAGCACTCTACAAAGCCCTACGTCAGGATTCAGCACCACGTTTTGATACGATTAATCGTGTAGTAAATGCTTTAGGATTAAAACTCACAGTACAACACGCTTAAAACTTTAAAAATATAGTAAAAATGGGAGCTAAAGGCTCCCATTTTTAGATTCGTATAAGGTGTATTATGTTAATTTTAGAAATTCTATATAAATATAGAATTTTTAAAACTTAAATTCTGGCATGTGTCCCATACTTATCAATCATGATCGAACTGGCTTCATTTAGACCACGTACTGTGACATTCGCACCATTCTTTTGAAATTTATTTACAACAGAATCAAGCATGGCGACTGATGTTACATCCCAAATGTGAGAATGGGTCAAATCAATAATCACCTCCTTTACATCCTCTTTAAAGTCAAAACCTTGCATGAATTTTTCAGAAGAACTAAAGAAGATCTGACCTCTCAACTCATATAAACGGGCCATTCCTTCAAAAGATGCTGTCACCTGGATATCATTTTCAAGTTTATTCGCCAGGAACAAGGCTGAAAGTAATACGCCTGTTAACACACCCAAAGCCAGGTTATGCGTAGCAACAACTACAATCACCGTCGCAATCATGACGATATTACTGCTCTTAGGATTATCTTTTAACTGAGTGACAGAACTCCATTCAAAGGTACTGATAGAGACCATTATCATTACCGCTACCAATGCAGCCATTGGAATCACTTTGAGCCAGTCGCTGATAAATACAACCAGAATAAGAAGAAAAATGCCCGCAGAGAATGTTGATAAGCGTGTAAGGCCACCTGATTTTACGTTAATCATAGATTGACCAATCATTGCACAACCGGCCATGCCACCCATAAAGCCAGAAGCAATATTCGCAATCCCTTGTCCCTTACATTCCTGATATTTATCACTTGGCGTATCAGTCATTTCATCCACGATAGTTGCTGTCATCATCGATTCAAGTAAACCTACAGCCGCCAGTGCGACTGAATAAGGCAAAATAATCATCAATGTTTCAATATTCAAAGGAATATCTGGAATCAAGAACATTGGAAGTGTGTCAGGTAAAGACCCCATATCGCCCACGGTCCGTACATCAATTCCTAAAGCGATTGCCAATAATGTGATTGCAATGATGCAGACTAGTGGAGAAGGGAGTAATTTTCCTAATTTGGGAACCAGAGGGAATAGATAAATAATTGCTAAACCTAAAGCAACAAAAGCATATACATGCCAGGTCACATTAATCAGTTCAGGCAATTGAGCCATGAAAATTAAGATCGCTAACGCATTTACGAATCCAATAACCACAGATTTAGATACAAACCGCATTAACTTGGCGAGCTTTAAATAGCCTGCCAATATTTGAATCACGCCTGTCAAAATTGTTGCTGCCAGCAGATATTCAAGCCCATGCTCTTTGACCAATGTGACCATAAGCAGCGCCATTGCACCAGTGGCTGCTGAAATCATGGCAGGACGACCACCTACGAAAGAAATCACGACGGCAATACAGAAGGATGCGTATAGACCAACTTTAGGATCTACACCTGCAATAATTGAAAATGCGATGGCTTCAGGGATGAGTGCAAGACCGACGACTAATCCGGCAAGTACATCCCCACGGATGTTAGAGAACCACTGTTCTCGGACATTAGATAACATAAACATAGCCTGTTTTTTAATTTTTCAGATAGGCTAGTGATGTGATATATACAACACACAAACGACTACACCACATCACTAGACAGTGATGAGTTATTTACAGATTTAAGACGATAAATAAACTTAAGGTGGCGTAAGTGTCATAAGATGAAAGAACGTTTTAGAGTAAAAAAATCAGGACAAGGGTAACAGCTAGGTACTTTTTTATAAAGCCTGGATGTTATATCCAAGCTTTGTTTAA
>NZ_JACASN010000067.1:0-3882 GCF_013390985.1 Acinetobacter sp. Swhac1
TGCTGGCGACCATAGCAAGAGTGAACCACCTGATCCCTTCCCGAACTCAGAAGTGAAACCTCTTCGCGCTGATGGTAGTGTGGGGTTACCCATGTGAGAGTAAGTCATCGCCAGCTCATTATTCAAACACCCTCAACTAGCGTTGAGGGTGTTTTTTTATGTAGAAAAGAAAATAAAGTTAGAAAAATAAAATTATAAAAAGAAAGGAAACATAAAAGTGAAGGCAAAATAAAACCATCTGAGGATGGTTTTATTAGGGCTTAGAGAGAAGATTGATTTAAGCAAATAATTGTGTAACAGAACACCATAGAATTGCTAAAATCGCAATCGCAACGATAGGTTCTAACACTTTAGACCAAGTGGGTACAATTGCTTCTACAGGCTCAATATTTTGATGATCATCGTGGGTATGTTGTTGAACCATTTGATTAAACTCCTTAATTGATGCCTCTAATGATAGCTCTTCTTGAGGAATTGGTTTAGAACCTTTTAACTCTATTAGATCGTTTGTTGACCAAACCCAATCATCCGCCTGACCAGATAAATGTTCAATTTGACCCAGTAATAATTCACCTAGATCTTTATTACCAAAATTACCTGTTTGATCTAACTGCTTGAGCTCTGTGAGTTGTAAGGCTAAAACTTCACTAATATTCTGTTCAAGCTCAGTTTTGGAGAGAGGCGACTGATTGTGTGGAGATGTGGTGAGTCGACGTGCAATTTCCTGAATATATAATTCATCTTGATGATCAATTTCTTGATAAAGTTTTTGGTTGTCTTCTCGCCACAAACTGACCAGTTTGCCTAAGCTCAGCGCATTGATTTCTTGAATATATTGGTCGCGATCAACAGCATTATATTGTTTCAAAAGCGAGGGCTTTTGAAGTTTAATCTGCGCTGCAAAATATTGTACTAAATCAAAAGCCATTCACTACTCCATTGTTTTAATCTAATAATCTAAGGCTTGGTTTTTTCTTAGTTTGTTCGGTTTTTTTTTCAGTCTTTGATTCTAAAGCATCTTGATCATTTTGGATATGTGCATACTCACTTGGATCAAAGAATAAGCCTTGTCCATTCTCTCTTGCATAGATACCTACGACGGCATTCATAGGTACATATAAGTCGCGTGATACGCCACCAAAGCGTGCAGAGAAGGTGATTGCATCATTGCTCATGTGTAAGGCATGCACTGCATGTGGAACGATATTTAGGACAATCTGACCATCCTGAATAAATTGTTCAGGAACAAGCGTATTCGGCTGTGTAGCATCGACCAATAAATGTGGTGTGAGTTGGTTATCACAAATCCATTCATAAATTGCGCGGGCTAAATAAGGACGGGTTGGACTTAAATTGATTTCAGATTCAGACATAATATGCTCTTTAAGTATGAATTAAAAATTCTTGATAGCGATTTTTTTCTTGCAAAGTCATTGCTTGAGTGAAGGCAGGGCGTGAAAAAATCCGCTGACAATACAGGAAAATTGGACGACAGTGTTGTTGAGGTAATTCTATGCCCATGGCTTTTAGCCGTATAAATAAGGATGCCAGCATGCAATCTAAAATACTGAAATTTTCTGACATGAAATAAGGATAATGCTGAAATAATGGTGTCAGTGAAATGAGTGTATCACGTAATTTTTTTTGTGCAGCGCGCTGTGTTGTGTAATCTAAGCTATCAGGATGACGTAGCATCTGATCGGCAAGTTTGAACCAGTCTTGTTCAAAGCGCCAAATATATTGACGTTGTTCTGCACGTGGCATAGGTGCATCGGCATAAAGTTTATTTTGTCGATAACGATCATCCAGATATTCGGAAATAATCGCAGTATTAAAGAGTTTTAAATCGTTTTCTAGCAGCATTGGAAGTTGATTATACGGATTCAGGCTTGCGAGGTCTTCATCTTCATAATCGACCAAAATCAGTTGATATTTGATTTGTTTTTCGGCCAGAACGTAACGAATCCAATGTGAGCGAAAGTCGTCCGCATGACTGTAGAGGGTAATGCCTTGTAAGGGTGCGTTCTCGACTGACATAATCCGAAATAAAACCAAATGAATAGAATAGGATACTAAACTTAGCCACTAAAATCACCCAGCAAAGCTGATAAAAGTGTATGAGATATTTGTTGATTGGTTTTCAATTTTTGGACTGTATTGAATTTTGATTTTTGGTGTATGTGAATCCGAATTGTTTATCTGACTAAAAATGCTCAGCTCGTTGATTTGCATAAAAAAAAGCCTTGGAAAATCCAAGGCTTTTTTTGTGTCCGATTCGGTAAACGAATTAACGTTTAGAGAATTGTGGACGTTTACGAGCTTTACGTAAACCAAGTTTCTTACGTTCAACTTCACGAGCATCACGAGTAACGAAACCAGCTTGACGAAGAGCAGGTTTTAAAGTGTCGTCAGATGCGATCAATGCACGAGTAATACCGTGACGGATTGCACCAGCTTGACCACCAATACCACCACCAGCAACAGTGATGTAAAGGTCATATTTTTCAGTAGCTTCAAGAAGCTCTAATGGTTGACGTACGATCATACGAGCAGTTTCACGACCGAAATATTGCTCAAGAGTACGGTTGTTAATTACGAGTTTACCTGTACCAGCTGATAAGAAAACACGTGCAGTTGCGGTCTTACGGCGACCTGTACCATAGTTAGTAGCCATGTGCTGTATCCCTTAGATGTCCAAAACTTGTGGCTGTTGAGCTGTGTGAGGATGCTCAGCACCAGCGTACACTTTCATTTTCTTGATCATAGCATAACCAAGAGGACCTTTTGGCAACATGCCTTTTACAGCGCGTTGGAAGATTTCTTCTGGTTTGTGAGCAACTAATTTCTCGAAATTAGTTTCACGGATACCACCAGGGAAACCAGTGTGGCGATAGTATTTCTTGTCAAGTGATTTGTTACCAGTCACTTGAACTTGCTCAGCATTGATAACAACGATGTAGTCGCCAGTGTCAACGTGAGGAGTATAAGAAGTTTTGTGCTTACCGCGTAAACGACGAGCGATTTCTGTCGCAAGGCGACCTAGAGTTTTGCCAGAAGCATCAACAACGTACCAGTCGTGTTGAACTTCAGCTGGCTTAGCGCTGAGAGTTTTCATTAAACCACTACCTATTATAGTTGGTTTGGACTATGGAAGCTGTCCAAACAAAAAGGAGTCCGAATTCTACCTGAGAATGGGTAGAACTACAATGGAAAAGTCACATTTTAAGCGCTATATTTTATCAAGTTTGGTTATAAAAGCAAAATCACCTCTAGCGACCATTTCACGACAGTAAAAATCAGGTATTGATCTTCTTTATCTAGTGCTGTTTTAGCTTTTTCTGTATGGTCGCAGCAAATAATAATGATGAGGACGGATCACTATGTCTGATGATTTAGAACGCATCGCTACAACGACAAAAGCATTAACGACAGAAGCATTAAAGCCGCAACCAAATAAACTGCTAAAATTTATAGCAGGTTTTTTCATCACATTGATTGGTCTGTATGAACTGGCATTTTTGTTGGTAGGTGCAGCTTATGGTACTGATGTATTTGATTTTATCTTAATCTATTCTGTATTTATGCACATCACCTTGCTCCCTTTTATGCTATAGGGCATCGGTGGCTTCATCATGTTGAGTCTATCTGATCAAAACTATCGAGCAGTCACTCAACAAGCGCCCAAAATACTATCTCCAAGTGAAAGAGGACTCCACTCGTCAGTCAGGGTGGAGGTGAATTTCACAAATTTCAACCTTGTTGATTCTGAATATATTGTTTGATTATTTCCAAAGGCGCACCACCACAAGACCCTGCAAAATATGATCTTGACCATAAAACAGGTTTTGTATAATTCCCTCTCAAGTCTAAAAACTCATTTCG
>NZ_JACASN010000068.1:0-3660 GCF_013390985.1 Acinetobacter sp. Swhac1
GTAAATTTTCAGCGTTGCTGGCTCCCCGTCAGCCGGATTGGGTTGCATCGCAGGGGTGTCGAAAGAGTCAACTGCGGTCCAAAGCTGTTGGACTTGGGTGAAAAGGGCGTTTATTCTTCCTATACGTGCCGCGTTCCAGGCGGCGACTATGAGGGCTATGTCGATGCCCATGTGCGCCGGCTGGAGGCGCTACGCCGGGCCGGTATCGTCGAGCGGATCGACGCCGACCAATGGCGCATCCCCGATGATCTGGTCAGCCGTGCCGCCGCCCATGACGCCGGCCGAGACAGTCAGGCCAGCGTTCGCGTCCTTTCCCCGGTCGATCTGAACAAACAGATCGGATCGGACGGCGCGACCTGGCTGGACCGGCGGCTGATCCACGGCGAGACGGCCGACCTTGCGCCAACCGGCTTCGGGCAACAAGTCCGCGAAGCCATGGACCAGCGCCGCGAGCACCATATCGAACAGGGCGACGCCACCCGCAGCCGGGACAGCCGCGTCTTCTACCGGCGCAACCTTCTCGCCATCCTGCGGGAGCGCGAGGTAGCCGGCGTCGGATCGGATATGGCTTTGAGTAAGGGCCTGCCGTTCCGCGCCGCCACGGACGGCGAGAGCGTCAGCGGCAAGTTTACCGGAACCGTGCATCTATCGAGCGGCAAGTTCGCCGTGGTCGAGAAATCCCATGAGTTCACCCTTGTCCCGTGGCGGCCGATCATCGACCGCCAACTCGGCCGCGAGGTTATGGGCATCGTGCAGGGCGGGTCGGTGTCGTGGCAGTTAGGGCGGCAGAGGGGGCTGGAACGCTGAGTGCGCCCATGCCGCATTGCGAAGCAAAAGATAATCGGATAAAATGTAGCAATTCATATTCGTAAGCGTGGAGTAATCAGATGGGAAATTCCAAGTCAGCAGACAAGTAAGCCGCAACAACCAGTATTGTTGTTGCGGCGCTCTGTAAGGCTAGTCTCATCTGATTGCTGACGAGCAGACGTCGCCCGGTATTCCTTAATCGAGGGTTGATTCGTCATGACCACCACACGCCCCGCGTGGGCCTATACGCTGCCGGCAGCACTGCTGCTGATGGCTCCTTTCGACATCCTCGCTTCACTGGCGATGGATATTTATCTCCCTGTCGTTCCAGCGATGCCCGGCATCCTGAACACGACGCCCGCTATGATCCAACTCACGTTGAGCCTCTATATGGTGATGCTCGGCGTGGGCCAGGTGATTTTTGGTCCGCTCTCAGACAGAATCGGGCGACGGCCAATTCTACTTGCGGGCGCAACGGCTTTCGTCATTGCGTCTCTGGGAGCAGCTTGGTCTTCAACTGCACCGGCCTTTGTCGCTTTCCGTCTACTTCAAGCAGTGGGCGCGTCGGCCATGCTGGTGGCGACGTTCGCGACGGTTCGCGACGTTTATGCCAACCGTCCTGAGGGTGTCGTCATCTACGGCCTTTTCAGTTCGATGCTGGCGTTCGTGCCTGCGCTCGGCCCTATCGCCGGAGCATTGATCGGCGAGTTCTTGGGATGGCAGGCGATATTCATTACTTTGGCTATACTGGCGATGCTCGCACTCCTAAATGCGGGTTTCAGGTGGCACGAAACCCGCCCTCTGGATCAAGTCAAGACGCGCCGATCTGTCTTGCCGATCTTCGCGAGTCCGGCTTTTTGGGTTTACACTGTCGGCTTTAGCGCCGGTATGGGCACCTTCTTCGTCTTCTTCTCGACGGCTCCCCGTGTGCTCATAGGCCAAGCGGAATATTCCGAGATCGGATTCAGCTTTGCCTTCGCCACTGTCGCGCTTGTAATGATCGTGACAACCCGTTTCGCGAAGTCCTTTGTCGCCAGATGGGGCATCGCAGGATGCGTGGCGCGTGGGATGGCGTTGCTTGTTTGCGGAGCGGTCCTGTTGGGGATCGGCGAACTTTACGGCTCGCCGTCATTCCTCACCTTCATCCTACCGATGTGGGTTGTCGCGGTCGGTATTGTCTTCACGGTGTCCGTTACCGCGAACGGCGCTTTGGCAGAGTTCGACGACATCGCGGGATCAGCGGTCGCGTTCTACTTCTGCGTTCAAAGCCTGATAGTCAGCATTGTCGGGACATTGGCGGTGGCACTTTTAAACGGTGACACAGCGTGGCCCGTGATCTGTTACGCCACGGCGATGGCGGTACTGGTTTCGTTGGGGCTGGTGCTCCTTCGGCTCCGTGGGGCTGCCACCGAGAAGTCGCCAGTCGTCTAACCGACGACTGGTAGCAGGCCCGCTCCGATGCGGCGCACTAACCATCGAAACCTCGTGAATGTCGGTATCCTGTCTGGCAGGATACCGCTCATTTCCCTTGTTCAGTTCATCGCCGTCGCCGAGCATCTGAATTTTCGGCATGCGGCCAAGGCACTTGGTATCAGCCAGTCGAGCGTCAGCGCGCGTGTGAAAGCGCTGGAGGATAACCTTGGTGTCCTGCTATTTGAGCGCCATGCGCGGGGCGTTCGGCTAACAGACGCAGGCAGGCACTTCATGGAGCGTGTCACGGCGGGTGTCGATCAACTCGATCACGCAGTGAAGACCGCGGAGTGACGGGCACTGGCTGGCAATGTCTAGCAACGGCAGGCATTTCGGCTGAGGGTAAAAGAACTTTCCGCTAAGCGATAGACTGTATGTAAACACAGTATTGCAAGGACGCGGAACATGCCTCATGTGGCGGCCAGGACGGCCAGCCGGGATCGGGATACTGGTCGTTACCAGAGCCACCGACCCGAGCAAACCCTTCTCTATCAGATCGTTGACGAGTATTACCCGGCATTCGCTGCGCTTATGGCAGAGCAGGGAAAGGAATTGCCGGGCTATGTGCAACGGGAATTTGAAGAATTTCTCCAATGCGGGCGGCTGGAGCATGGCTTTCTACGGGTTCGCTGCGAGTCTTGCCACGCCGAGCACCTGGTCGCTTTCAGCTGTAAGCGTCGCGGTTTCTGCCCGAGCTGTGGGGCGCGGCGGATGGCCGAAAGTGCCGCCTTGCTGGTTGATGAAGTACTGCCTGAACAACCCATGCGTCAGTGGGTGTTGAGCTTCCCGTTTCAGCTGCGTTTCCTGTTTGCCAGCCGGCCCGAGATCATGGGGTGGGTGCTGGGCATCGTTTACCGCGTCATTGCCACGCACCTGGTCAAGAAAGCGGGCCATACCCACCAAGTGGCCAAGACGGGCGCGGTCACCCTGATCCAGCGTTTTGGATCGGCGCTCAATCTGAATGTTCACTTCCACATGCTGTTTCTCGACGGTGTGTATGTCGAGCAATCCCACGGCTCAGCGCGTTTCCGCTGGGTCAAGGCGCCGACCAGCCCAGAGCTCACCCAGCTGACGCACACCATCGCCCACCGGGTGGGTCGCTATCTGGAACGGCAAGGCCTGCTGGAACGGGATGTCGAAAACAGCTATCTGGCCTCGGATGCGGTGGATGACGACCCGATGACACCCCTGCTGGGGCACTCGATCACTTACCGTATCGCTGTCGGTTCACAGGCGGGGCGAAAGGTGTTCACTTTGCAAACTCTGCCGACCAGTGGTGATCCGTTCGGTGACGGGATTGGCAAGGTAGCCGGGTCCAGCCTGCACGCCGGCGTGGCGGCCAGGGCCGATGAACGCAAGAAGCTCGAACGGCTGTGCCGGTAC
>NZ_JACASN010000069.1:0-3627 GCF_013390985.1 Acinetobacter sp. Swhac1
ATATTTACCGTTGGGTTCAACGTTATACGAATCTAAAAATGGGAGCCTATAGCTCCCATTTTTATTGTTAAACGTTGAATCCTATATGTTTTCCTGTTGGAAGCTCTACATCAATACGGAGCTTCCCACCCATTGCCTCAACATACTTTTTCATGGTTGAAATCTTAAGATCATTGCCACGATTTTCTATTGCTGAAAGCGATGGCTGTTTTATTCCCAAAGTTTCAGCAAGCTCTTTTTGAGAAATTTCGAGTTCTTCACGAATAAGATGAAGCTGATTTTCTAGCAGTAATTCATCAGCCATTTTTTGAATACGGGCTTGGCTCTCTGGAGAGCGGCTAGCTAACAATTCTTGCAGAGTCTTAGCCATTAGATTTATCTCCTAGGGTAGTGAGATGAAGTTGGTATTGTTCATCTGCAATATCCAGCATGTCTTTATAAAAACGCTTTTTACCGCCTTTATCAGCAATACATAGAACAATAGCCTGTCGTAAGGGATCAAATGCGAAGAAAGCTCTTAAGGGTCTACCGCGATGTTGAACACGCAGTTCTTTCATATTGGTAAATTTAGACTCATACACAGTATCTACTAAAGGACGGCCTAAACTCGGTCCCTGCTGCTGTAGAACAACCAGGGCAGCTAGGACCTTCTCTTGTGTAGGTTCATCTTGCTGTTCAAGCCACTGATTAAATAGATCTGTCGTAATGACTGTCCACATACCACAACCAGAATATAGATTATAGTCTATATTTTAGGGGCATT
Source organism: Acinetobacter sp. Swhac1 (assembly GCF_013390985.1). NCBI lineage: Bacteria > Pseudomonadati > Pseudomonadota > Gammaproteobacteria > Moraxellales > Moraxellaceae > Acinetobacter > Acinetobacter sp. Swhac1. Next base: position 764 of record NZ_JACASN010000069.1, read on the forward strand.
ATGTTTGTTTTGCAAATGAGAAAGGATAGGCAATAAAAAACCCCGGTATCCTGCCGGGGTTTTTTATTGTGCGATCTTTGGTAGGTGCTGCTCTACCTCACAATCCTAGTGTTAGAACTTATCATTGTTGTTTTTTGCTCCGGAACATCATGTTCCTGTATGAATCTATCGTAGGGATATTCTAGCTATCCTGATAGCCGCAAAGAACTGGAATTTGAGTAAGCTAAAGCGTACAAAGTGCCTGAAATTTATCCACAAGAAATGGGGATAATTTTGAACATTCACGCATTGATAAAATTTAAAAAATCGCAAAATCGACTACTTTTTAAACAAAATTATTGGCAAGAACTATCAAAACCGCCTAAAAAAAAAGCCGACTTGTTTCCAAGTCGGCTTTTTGCGGTTTTTGTGATGAGGGTGAATTTTTTAAGTTATTGATTTTTAACTTAATATACAAATGCATTTCGTATAACCACCATTATGTTAAATAGAATCAAAAAACCTCCAATAAAATCGTTATAGTATTATTATTTATTGAGTAGATAAGAGAATTAAATTAGTGAAATACTCAAATGAACAAATAGTAAAAGCACTCTTACTTGCTCCTTTACCTTTACTTTTTTTAACAACAGTCCTGTTTATCGCAGTGAATCACGAATACAGCCTATACTCGATTTTCGTAGTTCTTGTAGGACACGGTCTTATTTACTTGGCTTATTGTATTTTGACTGTGCCTTTTAGCTACATATTCTCAATTCTTTTAAATCGTTATAACAGTCTTAATTTATTAACCATCTGTATTACCTCTCTAATTATTGCTACTCCATTTTTTATTCTTTTAGGATGGGGGCATACTGGAAAGATTGCTGAAGATTGGTGGAAGATGTATACCAATACATGGGCTAGCTTTCTGGCTCTATTTCCTGGCTTATGTTATTGGCTGTTTTTAATTAACTTAAAAGATAAAGAATAGTTATGAAAAAAATATTATATTTTAATTTTTTAGCGATTATTTTGACTTACGTATCTTTGCTTTATCAAAAAAATATATTAGTTGCTCGCATAGTTGTAGATAAGCTTGAAAAAGTTAAAGTCATAGCTGGGGGATTTCCTCTCCAGTTCCTTATAGATGGTGAAACCTCTCCAGTCGGAAGTATAAGTATCAATCCTTTATTTATTTTCATCGGCATGGATCAATTTGTTTTTCTCAATTTTTTTATTGATTATTTATTTTGGATAAGTATTTTATTTGCTTTTTCTATGATTGTGAAAAAGTACAGAATTGTATAGATCTTCTAAAATTAACATAATACACCTTATACGAAGTCAAAAAAATGGGAGCTAAGCTCCCATTTTTAATGCATTTAAAATTCGAATCAATGTTGCTGCTGGTCCTGTTGGATAGCGTCGGCTTTGTTCCCAGTTTTGCAGAGTACGATGGCTAATGAAAAGAGTAATTTTAAATGAGTCCTTGCGATTTAAGTTATTCATTGTCTTTGTGATGATCATTATCTAATAGCTTACAAGTAAAAATTATTGCTAATATGACTAGGCTAGAAGAAATACCAGCATATAAGTTGGCTAAAGTTCCACCAAAAACAACAATATCTTCTAAAAACAAGATGACTATAACTATAATAGATACATGTAATATAATAATTTTTAGATCATGAAACTTATTAATTGATAGTGTCTTAAGAAAAGAACTATTGTCAAAAATAGCTTGTTGAATAAATAATTTATAAAAACCTGCTGAAATTAAATGAAATGTAATAGCAATTAACGAGACATCGAGGATTTTTAAAAATTTAACAACAACTATTTTTACTTCAAAATTAGTTGCATATATATTTTTTATAATAAAAATTATTGCATCAATTAGAAGGTATATAGTTGATAAATATAAAAAAATAGAAGATATTATGCAATTTATAATAACTATAATAACTAAAAATCTACTCTTTTCAAAAAAATTTTGTAGCACTTGATAACATCCATTAAATGAAAAAAACAAACAACTATTAATCAAAATCGCGGATAAGAAATTGATTTAAAAATGAAGAAGACTAATGTGGTTCCGTTAATTAGACAACTCAATTCAGTTTTATAAGTGATAAACCCGCTCTAAATATTTAAATTATGCTGCCATTACTTTTAGTAAATGTTGATCATAAAATTCATTCGGTGTTGCCTTATTCAAACTTGAATGAGGACGTATCATGTTATAAAAATCCAAATATTCAGCAATTGATTGTATCGCTTGTTTAACCGTATCGTAAGCCTTCAAATAGACTTCCTCATGCTTCACGCTGCGCCATAAACGCTCAATCATCACATTATCCATCCATCGTCCTTTTCCATCCATACTGATACGGATATTTCGCAATTTTAACTCATTCAAAAATGCCTCGCTTGTGAATTGACTGCCTTGGTCTGTATTAAAGACTTCAGGACAACCATATTTCACAATTGCTTCTTGCAACGCATCTATGCAAAAGTCTGTTTCCATACTGATCGATACACGATGAGCCAGTGCTTTACGACTATAGGCATGGTCTAAAATCCTAGACCCACATCATTTTGATCATAATTGATTTGAGTAAGAAAGAATTATTATGCAATAACTTATCTTTAAAAATTAATGATGAGAAAGAGTTTTTTATAAATTCTTATTTTAAAGACTTTCTAAAATTAACATAATACGCGTTATACGAATCCCAAGGCATGGCTTTTAGTCATGCTTTTTTTATCAAAAGAGTATACCTGAATGATAGCGAGCCAAATCGCATACAATATCTATCATTAGACTTAATGCAATAATTAAATGATAGTATTATCATTAATCTAATAGAATTAAGATTAAA